>JAAZFW010000020.1 GCA_012511525.1 Clostridiaceae bacterium | reverse complement strand
CTGGAGACGCCTGGCTACCGCCTGGGCGGCGGGTCGGCCAGCGGCGATGAGACCAGCGGCGATTTTTCGCTCGAACAGCAATTCCGCTTTTTTGAACTGGACGTGACCGCTGTCACGGCCCTGATCGTCAACGGCATCCGCTACCCGGTCAGCGGGTAACTCACAACCATCCAGATCCCTTTTAGCCGTCCGCAACCCGGACCTGTCTTTAGTGCGCGCTTTTTTTGGAGGTGCCCCGTGAAAAAGCTTATCCTGCTCCTGCTTGTCCTCCTGCTCCCAGCCGGTTCGGCCTGTACGAACCAGCCGACCGGCACAGAGCCGTCAGCAACCACGTCGGCACAGGATCTGGGGGCCTTCGTCCGCCAGCTGGACCTGCCGGCCAACTTGACCATCGCCTTTGACCCGGATCAGGTTCCGTCGGTGCCGTCGGCGGCCGCCTATTCGGCTGACAAGATTCTGCTCGATGTCGCTGCGGCCAAAAAGGAGCTTCTGCGCCATGAGGTGGCCGAGACCAAAGCTTACGCCGAGGGGCCCTGGTTCCGGACCGGTGACAGCAGCCTGGCGGAATACCTGTGCGTCTATCAAGGCATCCATCAGGGCGGTCTGACCTACACGTTGGTCCGGGACGGCAGCTGGCTGACCACACGGCTGGCCAACGTGATCTGCGCCGAACCCGGACCTGACGATCGCTCGAATATCGGACCGTTCCGTGATGCCTGCCGCAAAAGCGCCTTTACATCGGAAACGGACCTCCCCTTCATGGACTATGCGGATGCCCGCACGGCCTTGCTTGACAAACTGCGATCACTTGGGTTCCCGAAGGCTCAGATCGGCGAAACCTACACGCTCGACCTGGACACCATCCGCGCCCAGCACGAGATCTACCGGGCGGAAGCCCGGGCGGCCGGTCTGCCCGAGGATGCCTGGCCCGACCGCACCTGGTCGGAAGCCGACACCTGCTACCTCTTCCTCTGCCGGCAGCAGATCGACGAGCTTCCCGTCTTCGGCCTTTCCTGGCAGGGCCAGGCCGCAAGCACGTCGGCCGCCGGGGACCCGATGCCCGCCAGCGACATGGTGGCTTGTTGGACACAGGACGGTCTGGCGTCACTTCGGGCCTACGGCTGGTACGCATTAGGCCAGCGCGAGCCGGATCAGCCCCTGATCGGGCCGACCCAGGCGCTGCAGGTCGTGCTCGACGACCTGGGCGGCGTCATCCTCAGCCGGCCGACCTGGCTCGCATCCCTTGAGCTGTGCTATGTCAGCTTGCCCGACCGGCAGGACGGGGATGGCTTCAGGCTTGTGCCGGCCTGGGTGGCCGGGATCGGCGAGGCTTACACGCGGCCGGATGACGATGAGCAAACGGCGGTGCCGTATATCGACTACACCTATGCGGTCGTCGACGCCGTCTCCGGCCGCAAACTGAGCCGGTGAAAGGAGCGGCGGCCATGCGCGTGTTTATCCGATCCTGCCGAATCGGCCTCGCACGGGCCATCTTGTCCTTCCGTTTCGCGATTTGCCTTGGTTTTCTGCTCCTGGCGATGCTGTTGTCCATATGGGGCTTTATCGCCAACGCGGCGGACACGATCTACCTGCTTGGCCTGACGCGGTCGGGCACGGCCAACGCAATCTTGTTTTTTTGCCTGCTGCCGACACTACCGTTCGCCACCTCTTTTGCCGGCGAGTGGAACGAGGGGGCGGTTCCCTACTGGGCGATCCGCCTGGGAACGGTCCGCTATGCGGTCAGCAAAACCGTTGTCACGGCGCTGTCCGGCTTCATCTACTCCGCCTGCGGCATGCTGGGCTTTGTTGCGCTTTTGTCGCTGAAACTGCCGCTCTTCGTGCGTTCGAGCAGCGGGGATGTTTATTCCGTCCTGCTCGACGAGGGACGTCCCGGCGCCTACCTTTTCTTTTATGTGACCCATTTTGCCTTCTCCTCAGCTCTGTTTGCTGTCGCCGCACTTTGGGTGTCCTCGTTTATCCCCAACGTGTTCACCGCGATCTCAGGGCCGCTGGTCCTCTATTTCATGCTGCATCGTCTGACATCCACGCTGGATATCCCGAATGCGTTCAAGGCCGGCGCCATCGTCGAGCAGGTTGCAGGCAACGGATCCTGCGGCCAGGCCCTGGCGCAAAAGGCGATCACCGCCGGCCTGCTGATGCTCGTTTTGGGAGTCTGGACGGTGCACAACATCCGAAAGAAGGTGCGGCATGCATAGATTCGGCTTGGCCGCGCGCTGTGCCTGGCTGACCCTGGCCAAGTGGCGCGCGACACCACGAATCCTAACCTTGCTGGTGGTCATCGTCGCTTTTCTCACCTACCATACGCACAGCCTGGTTCGCTTTGCCGCCGCTGAGGGACAGCCGCTGGCGCCATGGATCTTCCCCCACCTGCTGACACCGGCCATGCTGCTGGTCTCAGGCGCTTTCACCCTGCTGCTCTTCGCCGACGCGCCTTTCATGGACCGGCACACGCCGTTCGTCATCGTGCGCAGCGGCCGGCTTCCCTGGCTTTACGGGCAGTTCCTCTACATCCTGACCGCCAGTCTGCTGTATACCCTTGCACTCGCCCTGGGCTCGATCCTGGTTCTGCTGCCCAGACTCGACCTGAGAAACGACTGGGGATTGATCCTGAAAACCCTGGCAGGAGATTCCGGCGCGGGCCGGCGCCACGGCCTGGTGCTGACGGTTTTTATTTCGGATCTGATCGTACGGCAGTTCTCACCCCTGCAGGCCATGCTGATCGGCATGGGGCTATTCTGGCTGACAACGGTCTTCACCGGCCTTGTGATCTTCACCGTCAACCTGGCGACCCGCTCCAGCGCCGGCCTGTTTGCCGCAGGGGGTCTGATCGCCATGACGTATTTCGCCGGTATCCAGGGCCGATTCGTGTTTGGGGACGCGATCCGCTTTTTCACGCCCCTGAGCTGGGCCAGCATGCACAACATCAGCTGGCAGGATGCCGGCAGTCTAGCCATTTTGACCCAAATCGGCCCGGCCTTTGCTGTCGGCAGCCAGGCAGCCGCGTCGCTGCTGCTGGTCTTTCTCGCCAATATTGTCTTTCTGCGCCAGGATCTGGAGATCAAGGGAGGTCAGCTGCATGAGTGAAGCGAAGATAACCGTCACAGGCGCCTGCAAGCGCTTTCATGAAACGGTCGCCCTGGACCAGGTAACCGTCAGTTTCGAAGCCGGCCGGATCCACGGGATCATCGGCCGCAACGGATCAGGCAAAACGGTGCTGTTCAAGTGCATTTGCGGCTTCATGAGCCTGGATGAAGGCCGCATCACGATCGACAACCGTCCTGTCAGGACATCCGCTCCTCAGGACATCGGCATCTTGATCGAGCGACCAGGTTTTATCGGCTCTTACAGCGGCTGGAAGAACCTGTGGCTGCTGGCGCAGCTCCGCAAGCGGGCCAGCCGCCAGGACGTCGCCGAGGCGATCCGCCAGGTTGGTCTGGACGTGACGAATCGCAAGGCCGTCGCCAAATACTCCCAGGGCATGCGCCAAAGGCTTGGCCTGGCCCAGGCGATCATGGAAAAACCGCCGCTTATGATCCTTGACGAGCCGATGAACGGGCTGGACAAGCAGGGGGTCGCCGATGTCCGCGCCCTGCTGCGCGATTTGAACCAGGCAGGGACGACCATTCTGCTTTCGTCACACTACGCCGAGGATATCGACGCGCTCTGCGACACGGTCCACGAAATGGACGGCGGCCGGATCCGGCCCTGGCCGGGCTGACGCATGTTTGCCCGTTACGCCGGGCCGGTATCGCCAAGCAGGAACCCGATCAAGGCGGTCTCGACTTCCCTGGCCCGCTCCTGGTTGATCGCATGTCCCGTGCGGGCAAAGAAGCGGGCGTTCATGCCATGCTGGATCAGGCGCTCTTTGCCGCCGAGCTTGGCAAAGGGGTCTTCATCCCCCATCAGGTAGAAGACCTTGGGACGCAGTGCGTCGATCTGTTCGTCCGTAAACGGCTCGATCTTGTGAAAGCTCATCGCCATCGGGTTGAATCCCTTGAGCAGCCAGGTATAGTGTTCCATGAACAGCTCGTTCTCGACCAGGCGGGCGCCGTTTTCGCCGGTCAGCTTATCGATTAGACGGGTCATATTGCGCCGTGTGGGAAACAGGGCTTCCGGCAGGAATATTTTCATCATGACGGACCAATGGCCGCCCGGCTTGCCGGCCGGCACCGTGCCGGCCAGGGCGACGCCTTTAACCGCACGTTCCGGGAACGCGCGGCAGACCAGTTGGGTCAGGTAGGCCCCGTTGGAAACCCCCGCAACGAAGAACCGGTCCAGTTCCAGTCCGTCCAGAACCTGTTGGAGCCAGCGAATATCGTCGAACGCGCGGAAATAGGCGTCCGACGGCACGCTTTTGCCCGGCCCGCCGATCGTGTCAACGGCATACAGGCAGAAATGCTCAGACAACGCTTTTGCGTTATCCAGCCACATCAGGGCCGAATCATCGCCCACCCCGTGAAAGAGCAAAAGCGGCGGCGCTTCCCGATTGCCCCAGCAAATCACATGGGTTGTCCCGAAATCGCCGGGAAGATCCCGCTCAGTCAGATCCACACCCCACTGGGCAAGTATAAGATCATAGGTCCTGAGAATGTTCTGACGAGCTTTTTCACTTTTGTAGCGTTTCATAGCCTGTGTCACGCGAAAACCGCGTTGCTCCTTCCCTGTCTGGTCAAGATGCTGACGATCACCCCTTGACGGAGCCCACGATCAGCTTACGGCGGCAAAGAACCGTCGTCAAGCGCAACAGGCTACCACCTGCTGCCCGCGTACTGGGGCTTGGGGTATGCGGCAGAAGCGGTTCAGGCGGCCGTATCCTTTGCTTTCAGTCATTTTCGCATCCACCGCCTGGCCGCTTTCATCCATGCCGGCAACACGCTCAGCCGGAAACTGGCCGAGCGGATCGGCATGCTCCTGGTCGATGGTATCTATGGCGACGAATGCGTCTACGGACTGCTGGAAAGCGATTTTATTATCCGCTGACATCAAAACATATAAGTCCTTTGGCAAAGCTTAAAAAATCACGGGCATGGAAAAGGGACTGTCTTGTCAGGCGAAGACAGCCCCCTGTCCGTTCAGGCACGATTGCGATCAGATGTCCGTATCTGTCTCCCGCTTGCGCAGCCGCAGAACCAGGAGCAGAACCATGGCCGCGGCGATGCCGGCCAGGGCGATCTGGAAGAGCGGATCCCGCTGACGTTCACCGGTCTGGGGTATTTCTTCATCGTCGGTCGGCGCGGTGGTCGGAGCCGTAGTCGGCACCACTGTCGGGATACTGGTCGGTGCGGCAGTCGGGTTGTTGGTCGGGACCGCGGTTGGCATCACCGTCGGCGTGGCGGTTGGGGCCGTGGTCGGCATCACCGTCGGCGTCGCAGTCGGAGCCGTGGTCGGTGTCACCGTCGGAGCGCTGGTCGGCGTCACTGTCGGCGTGACGGTTGGGCTTACAGTCGGGCTTACGGTCGGTGACACGGTCGGCGTGATGGGGGCATCGCGGCTGATCGTCAGGCCGAACTCGTAGTAGACGGACATCCTGGGCGATGCGTAGGGCGTATCCTGCTGCAGCCAGAGCCGCACGATGTAACCGGGGCCCACAGGCAGCGCGCTCGTATCCAGGCTGAGCCCGTTAAGGCCATCCGCGGCGATGGACTGAAAGTCCAGAATTTTACCGGTCGCCTGCTCGTAGATGATCGATTTGACCGCGGCCGTGTTGTTGTTCAGCGACGGAACCAGGGGGTCGATCACCACCCAGTCGCCGGCAATCTGGTCTTCTGTCGGCACGCCGGTCAGGTTGAGCTCCTGGGGTGCAAGCAAGCCGACTACGTAAGTCATGCCTTGCGAAGCTGCCGGATAGAGCGAGCTATCCGCCTCGATCGCCCAGGGTTTTCCCGTCGCATCCGGGATGACGGGGAAGATGGCGGCAACATCCGCCATATCCAGCACGATGGCCGGCCGGGCGGCGTAATACGAGGTGACGAAGACCCTCAGCACAGCGCCGGCACTGGTGATGACATAGCCTTCGTAGGGGCTCAGATCCGGATCGCGGACCCAGAAGGTCGCGCCGTACTGCGCGTTGATGTTCGTAAAGCTGTTGCGCCAGCCAAAAATCTGGCTTTGCCTGGGGATAAAGGCGATGTCACCGTTGACCTCGTCGGGGATTTCGTTGTTCAGGGATATGCCGGTCGCAAGGTCGAAGGCCCGCATTTTGACCAGGGCCTGCTGCTCGGTGCTGCTCAAGGTCTGGATGAACGCAGTGTTTAGGTGGTCGCGGATGTCCGCACCCATGTAATTGTTGCTGTGCAGCAGCGGGCCAGACCCGTCGGGATCCGCGTCGAAGCGGACAGCGTCGCCGGTGCTGTGCATGGCCAGTAGTGTGAGATAATCGCTGCTGCCATCCCCGTTGACCATGTGCCAGACAAGCGGCACGTTGGACAGGTTGCCGAAAAAGAGGGTGTCGTCACGTTCCAGGCTGGCCTTGTCGAGTTCATAGATGGTGCCGTTCAGAACGACCGGTGCACTGGCCGGCTGACCGGTGACAAAAGCCACATCGGCACTGCTGACGGCCATGCCATTGGCGGTCATGGCGTAAGCCCTGGCATAATAGAGTGTATCTAATGCCAGACCGGTCAGCTGGATCGGGTGGCTGCCAGGCAAACCCGCTTCAGTACCCACGTGGAAAACACCGGCAAGCTGCGGGTTCGGAACGGTGTCCAGGACCACGCCGTATTCCGTGACGGGATTGCCGCCGTCGGACAGGATGTCTACCGCAAAGCCGACTGTGTCAGCCAGAGCGCTCAATTCAGGGCCATACAAGGCG
>JAAZFW010000201.1 GCA_012511525.1 Clostridiaceae bacterium | reverse complement strand
GCCAATGTGCTCGCCCTGGGAACTTGCTTTATCAGCGGCGTCTTCGTCCCCCAGGAACTGCTGGGCGACGCCGTCCAGACCCTGGCCAGCTTCACGCCGACCTACTGGTACGTGCGTGCCGTCAACACCCTGGACAGCCTGCCGGTCATGGATCTGCAAGCGCTGCAGCCCGTCATTCAGGCGATGCTGATCCAGCTTGGGTTCGCGGTCGCGCTGCTGGCCGTGGCCCTGGCCGTTGTCCGGCAGAAACGTCAGGCCCAAGCCACGTGAGGCGGGCGCCTGAAACGGTCAGCAGGCCCTCCTGGCTCATTTTCTGCAGTTCGCGCGAGATCGAGGTCCTCTGGACGCCCCAGCGTTCAGCCAGCGCTTTCTTGCTGAGCGGCAGTAAAATAGCATTTGTGCCCTGGCGCCGGATCTCCTGGCTGATCAGTCCGACCAGGTTCTCGCGGATCGAGCGGCGCAGCGTCTGGCGGATCTTGTCGCTCAGGCGCGAGGCGTTATCCGACATCAGGCGCAGAAATTCCATCAGAAAATCTTCGTTATCCTGCAGCAGCCTGACCAAAAGCGCGCGTTCCAGGGCGATCAGGATGGTCTCGCCGGCCGCAATCAGGGTCATCGGGTAGACCGGCTGGCGTGAAAAGACCACCTGACCGCCGATCAAATCGCCGGCGCCGACGTCCGTGATCACCTCGAAGCGACCCTGCTCGTCGCTGTGTTCGATCGTGACTTGTCCCGAGACGATGGCCTCGATGCCCCTGCAGGGGTCTTCGGCCAGGTGGATCAACGCCCCCGGCGCATAGCGCCGGACCTGGATGCCCGGCTGGTCAAGCAAAGCCTCAAGGGCATCGTCCCCCAGCAGCGCCAGCAACGGCACGCGTTTGGCCTGGGCGAGCCAGGGATGCATTTTTAAACGAATTGGATCCATGAAGCGCTCCTTGCAACAAGAAAATCCCGCCAGGTGTTACCAATGTAACGCATGGCGGGATTTTTCACAAGTACAATCGGCCAAGAACATGAACCTGGAGGTTGCTTGATGACACGAAAAACACAAATAATCCTGATCCGCCTGGCTTTTCTGATCCTTTTCCTGGCGGTTATCGCCAGCGGTAAAATGGTGCTGTGGCTGGCCCTTTTTGCCCTGACCCTGCCGGCGGCCATCCTGTTCGGCCGGCTCTATTGCGGCTATGCCTGCCCCATGAATACGGTCATGGTGGCGGCCGACGCGCTGGCCCGCAAGTCGAAAGGGAAACGGCGCGAGACGCCGGCTTGGCTGAAGCAGTCCTGGATTCCATGGCTGATCCTGGCCGTGTCTGTCGCGGTGCTGCTGGGCAGCAAGCGCCTGCTGCGCGTCAATGTGCCGCTGCTGCCCTTTTTCGTCCTGCTGTCCTTTGTCCTGACGCTGTTTTTCAAGCCCGAAGTCTTTCACCACTTCATCTGCCCCTTCGGAGCGCTGCAGCGGCTGTTCGGACGCTGGTCGATGCGGTCGCACCATGTGCAGGCCGACGCGTGCATTGGCTGCAAGAAGTGTGAAAAAGTCTGCCCGAACCTGGCTGTTCGGGTCGATGCCCAGACACGCAAGGCCGTCATCCGGCCGGCTGATTGCCTGCAATGCCAAAATTGCGTGCAGGTCTGCCCGACCAAGGCCATCGCGTACCAGCGGGTTGAAAACGGATCACACTGACAAAAGCCCGGCAGGACGAGTCCTGCCAGGCTTTCATTTAAAATAATCCTTCGTGATCAGTACTTGATCATGCGCCCCAGCGCCTTGGCTTGTTCGACCCAGTTCGCGACCTGGGCTTCGGTGGGTAGCTTGCGCACCAGCTTTTTCTCCTCGTTGACCGCAACCATTTTGGCGTACAGGTTGGCCGCCTTGCGCTGGGCCAGCTCCGGAATCGTATCGACGCCGGATGCTTCCAGCAGTTCGGAATACTCGCCGCGTACGCCCTTGACACGCATCAGGTCTGCGTGGTTGATCCAGCGCAGCACGAGCTTGTCAGAAATTTCCGTCTTCTCGGCGATGGCAGCCCGGCCTTCTTTGGTCGCGCCTTTCTCCAGCAGGTCCTCGATGCTCTTGATGCCCGCCTCAACCAGCTTGGCTTCGTAAGTCGGGCCGATGCCTTCGATCACATTCAATTTGGTCATGTTCACGTCCCCTTTCAAATTGCATATCGATGAGCCGAAAAGCCCACCTCGATGTCGTTCCTGGAAGTCGTGATGTGACAGTTTCCGTCCAGCCATACCGATAAAAAGAAAAAACCGACCCGAAAAGTAGGTCGGTTACGCTATTTGCTCCTGTCTGGCCAAGCGTCCAGATACAGCCAGGCATTCATCGCATCCATGTCATCAAATCGCTATTCCGTTTTAACTGGTTTAGCCAGCCGGGTCGGCATCTGCCGACAAGTCAAGTATACCCCTCTGTGTCGTACTTGTCTATCGGATATGATATTTTTAGCGTCACAGAAACGACCGTAGAGCGTTTGCTTTCCATACTGGTTATCCAGAGGCAGGTGTAATGGTGAATTTAAGCTTGTCAAACCACCGCGTCAGATTACACAATATAGTCTATCATGATTTTTAAGTCACTTGTTTGGATCAGCCCAGCCGGTAAAGCGCTAATCCAATCGTACTGACGCAAAGCAATAAAAGGTTCTTCTTGCCTTGAGAACATGTCAGTTCGCTTTCGCGATCCGGCCGGATAGACCATATCATGTTTTGCGATATAATGAGGTCGGTCTGCTGATGCCGTTTTCTTGTAAGGCCATTCATATCCATCAGGGGGGTGCCATGATCCGCTATCGACCGCATCTGGAAGGCTCAGCCGCCCGTTTCGAACCGCTTTGGGCCCTGGCCGCGTCATCCCTGATCATTCTGGGCCTCTTGTGGCCATCCTGTTCGGCGGCCTTCTACCCCGGCCTGTTGGCGGCATCTTTCCTTATTGTGGCCCGGCCCTGTTCCCGCTGGACCGCTTACGCCTTTGTCGCGCCCTATTTTCTGTTGCTGGGCTTGGCTGTCTGGCAGCCGGTTTTCCCCTGGATAACCGGTTTGCTGCTGGCACTGCTGCTCGGCGAACTGGCCGGCCGCCTGCTCTATCTCCTGCTGCGCCAGGCCGGTCACCTTCGCCTGTTGGTGTTGCCGTGCGCCTGGTTTTGTTTCTATTATGCCTTTGCCCGGATCCCCGGGTTCAACCGTATGCAGATGATTCCCCTCCTGGCGCCGGTTGCGCTACGGACGGAAGCCCTGGCGCTATGCGCGGCCTGGGGACCGTCGCTGGTCCTTTTTTTCCTGGCGGCCATCGCCGGCGCGCTGATTTTACTGGTTTTGCGCGCGGCAGGATGCCGGGTCGGCGATCAACGAACCGTTGTCCTGGCCGGTGCGCTCCTGGCTGCCGGCTGCCTGGCCCTTGGCATCGGCCTGGCCGGTTACCGGGCTGTGCCCTCATCCGGGCGGACCGTCCGTATCGCCGTCGCCCGCGGTGTCCCGTCCCGTGGATCTTCGGTCCAAACGGCCGAGGAGCTGGCGCAATACCACCAAACCAGGCGGGACGCCTACCTGGCGCTGGACTGGCCGGCCGATGCCGATATTTATGTCCTTCCCGAAACCGAGCTCGGCCTGTGGGACCGGCAGAACCGGATCGATCAGGCGTACCGAGACGCCTATTTGAGCCTGGCGCGACAGCTGGGAGGGCTCACGGTTTTGTGTGTCACAGAAGGCGACAGCGTCAGCCAGACCGATCGGCATTTTTCGGCGCTCTTGCTCGACGACACCCGGTTCTACGGACTGAGCGCCAAGCGCTTCCTGGTCCCTTTCAGCGAATCGGACCGCTACACGCCCGGCACCCGTTTCGATGTCTATGACACACCGGCCGGCAAGGTCGGCCTGGCCATCTGCTACGATTTTCAGGGGCCGACTGCCGGTAAATTGAAAGCCAACGGCGCTGAACTGCTTCTGGCCCCGTTTAACGACAGCGGGTTTGGCCGGGTCTACCAGCACCTTCACCGGACATCCGTCGTCATGCAGGCCGCCCAGCTCGCGCTGCCGGTCGCCATGGCCAACGAGGGTGGCATCGCCCAGATCGTCGACGGCCGCGGGCGCATCCTGGCCGAACGGAACGGACCCGGGACAGGGGTTATCGACGAAACCCTGATGCTGGATAGCCGGCAGAGCCTGTACCTCTTGTTCGGGCGATGGGCGGCGCTGGCCTTCGCGATCGCGAGCTCCGGTTGGCTGTTTTTCCTGTTCGCGTCAGGGATGGTCTGCTTTTTCCGCCAGCGGACGATCCGCAAGCTGGCAGGCAGAAAGGATCGCGTGGACTGAGGGCATGCTGCGCTTGGGCGCTACGGCCCGCCCCCGGTATGTAAAGGCATGTTCGCTCTGTCCCGAACACAACAGACGGCCGTCACAGCGCACCGCATAGCCCATCGTCAGACGGACGCCGTTGTATGCCTGGACCCAGGTCTCAAGCTCGATCGGGTCATCGTAGCGGGCCGGGTGGTGGTAACGGCTGGAGATGCCGATGACCGGGCTGGCGATGCCCTGTTCTTCCATGGACCGGTAGGTCATGCCGACCGCACGCAAGTATTCCGTGCGCCCGACCTCGAACCAGGTCAGGTAGTTGGCGTGGTGGACGATCCCCATCGCGTCGGTCTCGTGGTAGCGGACACGCAGCTGGCAGGTGACACCGGGGTGCTTTGCCTCACTCATTTTTCCTCTCCTCGTGGTTTTT
>JAAZFW010000200.1 GCA_012511525.1 Clostridiaceae bacterium | reverse complement strand
TATGCCGCCAAGACCGGCGGCCGCAACCAGACGCGCATGCCTGGAGACGAAACAATCAGCAGCGGGTATAACGCTTGAGCTGGTCGAGAAAAAGGTCCCGACCGCCAACGCCGGCAAACTGGCAAAGCCGGTCGATCCTGTAATAGACCGTACTTTCCGAAACATAAAGCTGACCGGCGATCTTTCGGCAACTGGTGCCGCAGCGCAGCGCGTCCATAATCGCCAGGTCCATCTCGTTGGCATGTGACAGGCACGCTTCCAGGCAGCTGATCGTCTTCAATTCCGGGCTGTCCGGTCTTGGAGCTGGATATTCGTCCGGGGACGGCAGGGCCAGTTGGCCTGCCGGATCGGTTCCTTCGGGCAAAAACGCCGTCGATTCGCGCACCACAAGCTGGTTGGCCACCAGGCAATTCAGGGATATCGTCCGCGGATTGCGGTGCAGGTACAGCGCGCAACCAATCGCCTGGCGGGCCAGCTCCCTCATATCCAGCGTAACCGTTGTCAGCGGCGGGCGGGCATAGCGGGCCAGGACCGAGTCGCCGAAACCGGCTACGAAAAGCTGGTCGGGCACCTGGATGCCCGATTCTGCCAGTTCGCCGAGCAAGAAGACGGCAGCCAGATCATCGACACAGACCACGCCGTCAAGCGACGATGCCTGGCGGGCAAGGATCCCGGCGCTTGTGCGCGGTTCCGGCCCGTCGACGACAAATCCTGCGCACGCTTCGTCCTGGCACGCCTGCAGGAAGGCCTCTTCGCGCCGCTTACCATTGGCCGATGTCGGTCGGGGATTGAACATCGCCAGATTTCTCTTGCCGTGAGATGCCAGGTAGGCGACCAGCTTGTGTGTCGATCCGACACGATCGGGCAGGACCAGGCTGGCGCCGGCGACCGGCTCTTTGGGTTCGGGACTGACAATGACCGGCTTCAGAAGGGCCTGGCGGCACAAAGCCAGCGTCTCATAGAGCCAGCCGGCCGTCGTGCCGAACAGGATCGCCAAACGCGGCTCGTCTGATTGCGCATCCGGAATGGCGCTGTCATAGACAAACGAAATATCCAGGCTGCGCCGTGATATTTCCTCTGCCAGGGACTGCTCGTAGACCTGCCACCAATGCGCCTGCCTGAAACTGGATTCAACCAGGATCAAGGCGATGGATTCCTTCATGCCGACACCTCCCGGGCACCGCCTGATGTTTCATTATACCATGCCCGGCCCGCAGCACGGTTTTCTCCGAATTCTGCCGGAAGGAACCGGCTTTATTTTGGAATCCGCCGTCCGGCACTTTGCTACAATGATGTTATGTCAGACTTCGCGCCTGTGATGCGGCAGGCGCGCCGACCAGAGAAAGCAGGTGCGATATGATCGACAAGGAAGCCATCCGCCGCTTTGCCCTCGAATCCGGCGCCGACCTATGCGGGTTCGGCGATCTCAACCGGTTTGAAGGTGTGCCCCGGGCCATGGACCCCCGCTTCGTCTTCCCGGCCGCCCGCAGCCTGATCTGCCTGGCGTTCCGGATGCCGCGCGGCGTTCAGCGGGGGATTGAGGAAGGCACCCAGTTCTACCAGTATCCGTCCCTGGCCTACGGCGGGATCAACGAAACATACGCCCCGTCCATTCTGTACGAGGTGGGCAAGTTCATCGAGGACCAGGGCTATGAGGCCATGATCTACCGCAACACCGGCGCGCGCGGCAGCGTGTCCGACATGGACGGGACGCCGGGCAACACCTTGTCGCCGGAAGAGCAGATCGTCTACCAGCAGACCGGTTCACGCACGGCCCATCACCGGACCGTCCAGACGACCCGGCCCGTCTCCCCCGAGCAGGAGGCGCCGGACCTGCAATTCCACTTCCGCCTGGCGGCCGTCGCCTGCGGGCTGGGCGAGATCGGGCTTAGCAAAATGCTGCTGACACCCCAGTTCGGCCCCATGCAGCGCTTCGCCTTCATCTTCACCGACGCGCCGATCGAGCCCGATCCGATGTACAGCGGCAAGCCCCTCTGCCTGAAGTGCAAAGCCTGTATCCGGGAGTGCCCCGGCCATTGCCTCAGCGACACGGAGACCGTCACCGTGACGGTCGGCGGCAAGCCGATGACCTGGGCCAAGCTGGACGAGTGGCGCTGCTACATCTATTACACCTATTCCGGCCGCAAGCAGGACCCGTTTGTGCCAACCGAGGTTTTCGACCAGCATCGCGACGGCAAGCTGCGCATCTACGAGCACCCGGAGGTCAAGGCCAACGAGCAGGAAGTGCTGAATGTGTATGCGACGCTGGACCCGTACTTCCCGTCCCAGGTCGGCTACAACATGGCCAAGTGCGCCGGCTGCATCGGGGCCTGTGTCAATATGCTCGAACGCGGCGGCTGCCTCAAGGGCAAGTTCAAGGAGCCGTTCCGCAAGGGGCTGCGCCGCTGGAACATCGACCGATGAGCGCTCACGACAGGAGGGCCAGGATATGCTCACAAGCCAATTAATCAAGGAAGCCGCCCGCCGGTACGGCGCCGACCTCGTCGGGATCGGGGACATACGCCATTTTGCCGGAACAGCCCCCGAACACGACCCGCGCCTCATACTGCCGACCGCCCGGACCATCATCGGCCTGGCGATGCGCATCCCCCGCGGTCTGAACCAGGTCATGCAATCCGGCACGCAGCGTTACGCGGCCAATTACCTGGGCACCAAGACGATCAGCGAAGAGCTGACCGTCCTGCTGCTGCTGAAGCTCAGCCGCCTGATCGAGGACGAGGGATACGAGGCCTGCCCGCAGCGCACCTGCCCCAACATCCGCGCGCGCGACGACGACGGCACCAACCCGGAGATCTCCGAAAACATCTCGCTGCGCCGCGCGGTCCCGGTCGCGCCGGGCAAACCCGCCCCCGATGTCCTGATCGACTTCACCCAGGCGGCCGTGATCTGCGGCCTTGGCTCGCCCAGCTGGCGCGGGCAGCTCCTAACGACCGCGTTCGGGCCGTTCCAGCGTTTGGCCTTCATCATCACCAACGCGCCGCTCGAAGCCGACGAACCGTTTACCGCTTCGCTCTGCGACCAGTGCGGCGCCTGCGCCGCCGCCTGCCCGGGCCAGGCCATCGGGGACAAGCCCATGGACGTCACGTATGCCGGTCAGACGTTCACCACCCGTTCGTACGACCGCTGGCAATGCAGCGTCTACTACCGGGGCGCCCACCGCGCCAACCCGCTGCAGCCGCCGGATTTCCTGGCGGATCACCCGGATCGCGAGGCCATCCGGGACGGTCGGTTCCGGTTCGGCGAAGAGACCGCCAAGGATATTTACCCCAAGCTCAATTTCCTGCCCCAGGCCCAGTACGGCTATGTCGCCTGCCTGTGCGGCCGGGCCTGCGACCAGGCCTGCTACAGCCATCTCAAGGAAAAAGGACTGCTGGAGGACCGCCGGGCAGCCGCGCTGCAGGCGATCCGGGAAGGGGTGCGCCCATGAACGATCTCAAAGATGCCATCCGGCAATACGCGCTGCAGCTTGGTGCCGACCTGGTCGGCTTTTCCGGGATCGACCGCTTCGATGCGAACCATCCGCGCCAGCACCCTGCTTCAATCTATCCCGATGCGCGCACGGTGATCGGACTGGGTTTCCGCGTCCTGCGCGGCTCGTTCCGGGGCATTGAAGAAGGATCGACCTTTTACCAGTATTACACGACCGGCGTCGAGACACTCGAAGAAGTGGTCATGCCGGAAAAGCTGCTCGCCCTGGCCGGCCTGATCGAAGATTTCGGCTATGAAGCCGTGATCCAAAAACGCATCCAGACCGTGATGCCCGGTCGGGACCAGACCAATCCCGAAACGGAAGACAGCAAAATCACCAAGGGTGTCGAACAGGAGCTTCAGCTCGATTTCACCGAGGCCGCGATTTGCACCGGTCTGGGTGAGGTTGGCTTGAGCGGGGCCGTGCTGAGTGACGATTTCGGTCCGTTCCAGCGCTTTGCCTTCATCCTGACCAACGCCGAGCTGGAGCCGGATCCGGTCGTCATCCCCCACCTCTGCGACCGGTGCGGCTTATGCCTTCTGGCCTGCCCGGGCCAGGCTTTCGCCGAGACCCCCGTTGAGCGCGTCTATGGGGGCCAGGCCAGCCAGGTCCATCCGCTCGACAGCTGGCAATGCGCCGTCTACTACAAGGGGGGCAACCGGTCGACCAACCCCTTCATGCCGGCCGACGCGCTGGACGACGTGCCCAACCGGGAAGAAATCCTCGCCGGCATAAGAAAACTCAGCGCCCAGGAGGCTCAAGCGATTCTGCCCCGGCTCGGTTTTTACCCGCCGGGCCGCCACGGGCTGACCGCTTCAATCTGCGGCCGGGCCTGTGACCGCGCCTGTTACGCCCACCTGGAGGAAAAAGGGTTGCTCAAACGCCGTTTCAGCGAACCATTCCGCAAGCATGCGCCCTGGCGCATCGAAACCGAGGGGGAGGCACGCCGATGAATTTTGCTACCATTCACCTGTCAGACGGCAGCAGCCGTCCCGTGCCGGTCAGTATAACCGACCAGGTCTCGGGTTATACCGCCCGGCTCCGCCGGGAAGCCATTTTGCCCGGTGCGGTTTCGGTCGACTTCATGCCGGATCACCTGACCGCCCGGGCCGGCGACGACGGCTACCTGGTGGTGCCGCACGGCCATCGCTGGAGCGGCAGCTTTATCAGCCTTTTCACCGAACGGCCGGACACGGAATTTGTCTCCAGCGGCTGCATCCTGCCGTTTTTTGGTATCCGGCAGGAAGGCCAGGCCGTTTTGGCGGTCATCACCGGCATGCCCTACGATTTCGAGGTTGTCGCATCTGTCACAGGAGGCCGCTACCGGATCTTTGCCCGTTTCCAGCTCGATGGGGACGCGCCCTACGAAGACCTCAGCATCCAGTTTATCCCCCTGTCGGGCCAAGACGCCACCTACGCCGGCATGGCCCGCCGCTTCCGGCAGATGCAGCTTGATCGGGGCATCGTCAAGCCGCTCAAGGATCGTCTCAACCCCGAGTTGGCCTATGCCGTCCAGGCGGTCGAGATCCGGATCCGGCTCGGCTGGAAACCGGTTCCCTCGCCGGTCCTGGAGCAGACCGTGACGACGGAACCGCCCATGCACGTGGCGATGACCTTCCGCCAGGTCGAGGACTTGCTCGACCAGTTGGCTGAAGCGGGCATCGACAAGGCACAGATCTGCCTGGTCGGCTGGAACCAGAAAGGCCACGACGGCCGCTGGCCCCAGGC
>JAAZFW010000199.1 GCA_012511525.1 Clostridiaceae bacterium | reverse complement strand
TTTCCACTACATAGCAAACCTTATAACTGCTTTGTCAGGTTCAGTCACCGCGTTTTTCGCGCCCTGTTTTCCGTCTTGGAATCGCCAGTTTCGCACTGAACGCCAGTACCGTGCCGCTGATCCAGAAAACCGGCGCCAGTCCAGCCAGGCTCCCGATCACGCCAAAGATCAACGGACTTATGCTCTGACCGAGGTAGTTCCCCATGACCCGCAGGGCCAGGACCTGGCTGCGCTGCTCCGGCGGCGCCACCTCGGATACGGCCAATAGCGTCATGGGCGTTGCAAGACCCAGCGTCAGGCCGGCCATGCCGGCCGACAGGAACAGCAGCCAGGATTCCCGGAATACACCGTGCGCGGCCAGGAACAAACCGCCCAGCAGCAAGCTCAGGATCAGCAGGCGGTCACGCCGGAACCACTTGATCAGGTAGCGCAAAAACGGCCGGATCATCATCTGCGCGATCCCATAGGTGCTCATAATGGTGCCGATCAAGAGCGTCGGCAAGCCGATTTCGTCACAATAGAGCGGAAAATAGCTGACAAGAACCTCCGTCGAAAACAAAACCGCCGCGCTGATTAGGATCGTGCGCAGGATGTTGCGGTCGGCGATCAGGCCAAGTGTCTGCAAGGGGGCCGGCCGGGTCCCCGAAGCCCGCTGCTGCGGTATGACCAGGGCAATCATCAGACACAGGGTTCCGAGAATCGCCGCACCCCAAAATCCCAGACTGGTTCCGAACCGGCTGTTCATGTAACCGCCCAGCACCGGACCGACAAAATGCCCCGCGGAGCCGGTAAAGGAGATCATGCCGATATAAAATTCCCGTTTTCCGCCCAGTTCCAGCCCGGCCAGGACAGTCTGGCTGCTGAGCAGGATCATGACATGAGAGATTCCCATGAAGATGGCACTCAGCGCGATCAGCTCGATGGTTGGGGCATAGGCCAGACCCAAAGCGCTGAACAAAAACAACACAGCCCCTAGCCGCAGCGGCAAGCCGGAGCCTTTGCGGTCGATGTAGCGGCCCAACGGCAGGGCCAGAACCGATTGACTGACGGAGTAAAGCGAGGTGATCACCCCGATCACCAGCATGCTGGCCTGGCGCTCCGACGCCAGCAGCGAAACATACGGCCGGGCTGAAAACAGGGCCGAATAATGCATGAAGTTCAGCGCGACATAAAGAAAAGGGCCCGCTTTTTGCCGGATCGTCTGCATCAGATTGCGTCCCGGCTCAAACGGACTGGAGCTGAACAGCCCAGTCCAGATCGACCAGCATACCCCGTTTCATGACCTTGCGCACGAGACGGAGATGCTCAAGGTCCTCAAGCGGGTTTTTCCCCACGATGACAAGATCGGCCAGTTTGCCCGGTTCAACCGTGCCGCAATTAGCTTCCAGACCGCAAATGCGGGCCGCGTTCGCGGTCGCGGTCTTGATACACGCCATGTTGGACAATCCGCAAGCGTGAAACAGCTGCATTTCAGTGATGACATCGCCAAAGGTATCCGTACCGCAGCCGATTGTGATGTCCTGTTCGGCCGCCAGTTGAATGCTCTGCTTCAATGGCTCCACGACGCGCCGCTGGATCAGGTCGCCGAGCTCCCGGCTGCCTGAACGCTGCTCACGCTCGGCGACGGCCGTGATCCCGGACAGCGTCGGCAC
>JAAZFW010000198.1 GCA_012511525.1 Clostridiaceae bacterium | reverse complement strand
CCGACAGACGCCAGCCGGGACGCGTTCGCGGCCGGCCAGACCGAGACGCTCTTCGGCAATATCCTTGACCTTTTTGCCCGGTCGGACCGGGTGGTCGTCAACCTGGAGTGTGCCCTGACCGACAGCGACGGCGCCATCCGCAAAATGGGCCCGAATCTCAAGGGGCCGCCGGCCTCTGCCCGCACGCTGCGGCAAGCCGGCGTCACAGACTGCGCCCTGGCCAACAACCACGTGCTGGATTTTGGCCAGCAGGGCCTTAAGGATACGGTCGCAGCTCTCGACGAAGCCGGCCTGGGAATGACCGGGATTGGGAGCGATGAGCAGGACGCCCGCCGCAATGACCTGATCGAGCACGACGGCGAGCGCATCGCCCTGGTGGCGGTCGCCGAACACGAATACTCCTACGCGCTGCCTGACCGGGCCGGGGTGCGCGGCTTCGACCCGTTCGATTCCCTGGAAGATATCGCCCTGGCCCGCCAGACGGCCGACCGGGTGATCGTCTTTTATCACGGCGGCAAGGAGCAAAGCCCCTATCCGTCCCCGCGGCTGCGCAAAGCCTGCCAGGCGATGGTCCGGGCCGGCGCCGACCTGGTGCTCTGCCAGCATAGCCACTGCATCGGCTGCCGCGAAGCGTACCGCCAGGGCGAGATCCTGTATGGCCAGGGCAACTTCCATTTCGTCAAGTACCTGGACAACAAGGGTTGGAACGAGGGCCTGATGGTCCAGGTGACAACCCGGCCGACCTGGCAGGTCAGCTACATCCCGATCGTGCTCCATGGCGACGCCGGCATCGAGCTGGCCGCGGGCGAGGACAAGCAGCGCATTTTAGGCGAGCTGGAACGGCGCAGCCTGGTTCTGCAGGACGAGGCGGCCTGGCTGGAAGGCTGGCGCGATTTTTGCCGTTCCGTGGCCGACCGCTACCGCAACGGCATCAGCAACGCGTTCATCGGGCACGACCCGGCCGAACCCGGCGAAATCTTCCCCCACTATTTTGACTGCGAAGCGCACCACGATGTCCTTTACGAGCTATACCCGACCTGGCATCGCAAGGGTGTTAACGGATAGGAGCAAGACCATGCGCACCTGGCTGAAAAACGGCACCGTGATCGATGGCAGCGGTCAGGCGGCTTTCCCGGCCGACCTGATTCTTGACGGCGACCGGATCGAAGCGGTGCTGCCCCGGCCGGGCGGCGGCGAACCTCAAGCGGTTGATCGGGTCTTTGACATCTCTGGCCGCGTGGTGACGCCCGGCTTTATCGACGGCCACCGCCACGGCGACCTGGCCGCCCTGCGCGACGATCGCTACGGAGAGCTCGAACTGGCCCAGGGGATCACGACCGTGATCAACGGCAATTGCGGCCTGACGCCTTTTCCTTCAGCGGCGGCAACCCGATCCGACTACTACCGGTTTCTCGAACCGTGCCTGGGATCGGTACCGGCGACGTCTGCCTGGCCGGATTTTGCCGCTTACCGCCAAGACCTGGCGGCACGGCCGTTGCGCATCAACGTCGCAACGCAAGTCGGCACCGGCGCGATCCGGACCGCGGTCAAGGGTTTCTCTCCGACTCCATATACGGCGGATGAGCTGCAAAAGGCCCAGAACCTGCTGGCCGTGGCGCTGGACCAGGGGGCGTTGGGTGCCTCGATGGGCATCATGTACGTACCGGAGTGCTACACCGCTGCGGATGAATTCGCCGAACTGCTGCGGCCCCTCGCCGCGAGCGGCATGCTGCTCAGCTGCCACATGCGCGGCGAAGGCGACAGCCTGGTCGCGTCGGTCGAAGAAATCCTGGACATCTGCCGCCGGGCAGGGGTTCGGCTCACCATCAGCCACTTCAAGGCGTTCGGCATCAAGAACTGGGATCGCCTGATCCACCAGGCCATTGACGTAATCGAGCATTCCGGCATGGATGTCGGCGTCGATTTCTACCCGTACCTGGGCGGATCGACCACCTTGCTGACGCTGTTGCCGCCTCAGTTGCAGCAGCAGGACCTGGATTGGCTCGCGACCCCAGCGGGAGAAGAGCGGGTGCGCCGGGAACTGGCCCAAGACCATCCGGGCTGGGACAACATGGTCGCGTCGATCGGCTGGGACCGGATCATCATCAATTCCGCTGAAAGTCCGGGCAGCCAGCCGCTGCTTGGGCTCAGCATGACTGAGATCGCCCGGCGATTGAACCTCGACCCGGTGGCGGTGCTTTGCCGGCTGCTGGCCGAAGAACAAGGCAAAGTCGGCGTCATCGAGCTCAGCATGAGCCAGTCGGATGTCGATGCGATCGCCCGATTGCCCTATGCCGCGGTTATTTCAGATTCGCTCTATGGCCGGACCGACAAGCCGCACCCGCGGCTATATGGTGCCTTTCCCAGGGTGCTGCGCGATTTGGTCTTCGAGCGCCAGGTGCTG
>JAAZFW010000197.1 GCA_012511525.1 Clostridiaceae bacterium | reverse complement strand
CATCTACAAGGTCGATCGCTTCGCTGATTTCCCGTTCCGTGACGCGCAGCTGGCCGGCTGTCAGCCGAACCTTGTCGAAACGGGCGGTCAGCTCAAGCAGGGTATCGTCGCCGTCCTGTCGAACCTGGCGGATGATCGTCTCCGTCGCCGCAACGACATCGGCCTGGTTCATCTTGCCGCGCAGGCCCAGCCGGGCCGACAGCTGCTTTCGCTCGTCGGGACCCGTGCGGATGATCTTTAAAGCGGCTTGACGTGTCATGGTGTGGTCCTCCCGGCTTGTTCCAGCTGCCTGCGGACAGATTGGATCAGGGGATTGATCCGGTCCGCCTTCATCTTCATACTGACACGGTTGACGACCATGCGCGCACTGAGCGAAGCAATCGTATCCAGCACGGCCAGCCCGTTTTCCCTAAGCGTCCGGCCGCTTTCAACGATATCGACGATGACCTCGGCCAGGCCGACCAGCGGTGCCAGCTCGACCGAGCCGTTCAGACGGATGATCTCGACGCTTTCACGCCGGGCTTCAAAGTAGGCCCGGGCGATATTGGGATACTTGGTGGCGACACGCTTGTTGGGTATGCTGTCCAGTCGGCCAGCCAGGTCCTCCGGGCCGCAGACACACATGCGGCAGGCACCAAAGCCCAGGTCGAGGACCTCATAGAGGCTGCGGTTTTCTTCAAGCAGGGTATCCTTGCCGACGATGCCGATATCGGCGGCGCCGTAGTCGACATAGGTCGGGACATCGGCCGGTTTGGCCAGAATAAAGCGAAGGCCCGCCTGTTCGTCGGTCAGGATCAGCTTGCGCGACATCTCGCGGACAACACGGCAGTCGGTGCCCGCGGCTTCCAGCAGGTCGATGGCCTGGTCGGCCAGGCGCCCCTTGGCCAGGGCGATCGTCAAGTCAAGCATCTTTATCCGCCTCCCTTAGCCAGACTGTCTCGCCGGTCGCGTTGACCAGGAGCAGCGGCCCTTCCGGATGCTGTGCCAGCCAGGCCGACACACTAGAAATCGGATCGCAGCTGACCGCCAAGCCGTCCCGGCGCAGCACGGCGGCGGCCTGAAGCGCCTCTTTCCGCTGACCGGTCATGTAACCCAGACGGACCGGCAAGGACCAGGCGCCGGTCTTTTTCCCCTGCCGCTGCAGCGCGGCCAGGGCCAGGCTGGTCCCCATCGAAAAGCCGGTCGCCGCCAGATCGCGGCCAAAGTTTTGCACCAGGCCGTCATAACGGCCGCCGCTGAACAGCGGGAAGCCCAGACCGTAGGTGAAGCCCTTGAAGATGACGCCGGTGTAGTAGTTGAGACTTTGAAGCATGCCAAGATCGACCGAGATGAAGCTGCGAACCTGGTAGTCATCCAGGATTTTCAATACGGCGCGCAGGTTTTCCAGAGCCGCCAGCGCCTGCGGGTGGCGCACCAGAGCGGCCAGTTCATCCAGTTCCGTTTCCGAGCCGAGTCCCTGGCTCATCAGGCGCATGACGGAACGGGCCCGTGCCGGCAATCTCAGCCGTTCGGCCAGCTCATCCAGCGCAACCTGCTGCTTGCTGTCGATCAGCTGCGGCAGCAGGGCCGCATCTTCTCCGCCGATCTGCCATTCGGCCAGCAGACCGTGGAAAAAACCAACTTGCCCGATCGAGACCTGCAAATCGTTGATGCCGACCGCCAGGGCGGCTTCGATGGCGGTTGCGATGACTTCCGCGTCGGCCTCCGGCGCGCCGGATCCCATCAGCTCGATCCCCGCCTGCCCGAATTCACGCTGCTTGCCGCCGCCGTATTCGTTGTAGCGGCACATGTTCCCGATGTAGGCCAGGCGAAGCGGGAGCGGCTTCTCCCGGCACAACGTCGCGGCGACCCTGGCGGCCGGCACGGTGCCGTCATAACGCAGGCACAAAATCCGGCCCTGCTCGTCGAAAAATTTAAACAGGCCCTCCTGCGGGACCGTATCGCTG
>JAAZFW010000196.1 GCA_012511525.1 Clostridiaceae bacterium | reverse complement strand
TTTGGTATTCTAGTGAGCGTGTTCAGCATTGAGCTGCCTGAGTGGGCAGCAAAAATTATCTAGGAGGGAATTGCATGACACGAAAGGTATTAGCCCTTATTGCGGCCGTTCTCCTGATCGCCATGGTCGTCACCGCCTGTAACACAGGTTCTGCGGCAACCGGCGACGTCAAGCTGGGATTAGGCACCGTCAACCGCATCAACAAGTCCAAGGACGCCGGTGATGCCGACGGCAATGCGCAGACCGATGCGGTCATTGCCGCCGTTGCCATCGACAGCGAAGGCAAAATCATTGCCGTTGATATCGATTCGGTGCAGTCCAAAATCGCCTTCACCAAGGACGGCAAGGTCGCGACCGACCCGGCCACCCTGGTCAAGACAAAAAAAGAGTTTGGTGATGACTATGGCATGAAGGCTCAGTCCAGCCTGGCCAAGGAATGGTATGAGCAGATCGCCGAACTCGAGAAGTATCTCGTCGGCAAGAAGCTCGCCGATATCGAAGGCATGAAGCTGACAGACGGCAAAGCCGACGATCTCAAGACCTCCGTCACGATCACCGTGACCGACTACCTTGAAGCCGTCAAGAAGGCGATTGCCAACGCAAACTGATCATCCGATCATGGGCTCTGATTTAACGATCAGCAGACGCAAAACAAGAGGGTGCCCCGCAAGGGGCGCCCTCATCTTTTGTTGCTGCCTGCTCATACTGCAGCTGGCCTTGACCGGCTGCGGTCCGAAAGCGCCGCAAAAATACAGTGATTCGTTCACCGGCAGCTTTGACACCGTGATCCAGATCATCGCCTACACCGATTCCGAAGCGGACTTCACGGCCTGGTTCGAACAAGCCAGGCTGCGCTTTTTGGAACTGCACCGCCTCTTTGACATTTACCACACCTATCCTGACCTGAACAACATTGCCACAGTCAACGCCATGGCCGGCGTCGCCCCGGTCCCGGTCAGTCCGGAACTGCTCGACCTGATCCGGTTCAGCCTGGAGACGGACAAGCTGTCGCCCGGTACGATCAACATCGCGCTGGGGCCTGTGCTGGCGATCTGGCACGATTACCGCACCCAGGCCCTCGAGGACCTGGAAGCGGCCATCCCGGATCCGTCCGAACTGGAGGCAGCCGCCCGGCTGAGCGACCCGGACAAGGTGATCGTCGACGATGCGGCCGGCACACTCTATCTGCAAGATGCGGGCATGCGCCTCGACGTCGGTGCGGTAGCCAAGGGCTTCGCAACCGAGCTGGTCGCCCGCGAGCTGATCGATGCCGGCATGGTTTCGGGCATCATCAGCGCCGGCGGCAGCAACGTCCGCCTGATCGGCAAGCCGCTCGACGACCGGGACACCTGGCAGATCGGCCTGCAGAATCCCGACGGCAATCCCCTGATCCCGGACGACCCTTCACTGGACGTGATCCTGGCCAACGACCAGTCGATCGTGACCAGCGGCGATTACCAACGTTATTACGAGTATGAAGGCCAGGTCTACCACCACTTGATCGATCCCAGGACCCTCCAGCCCGCACGGCACTACCGCGCGGTCACGGTCATGACACCGGACAGCGCCCTGGCCGACTATTTGTCGACGACCCTGTTCCTGCTTCCGTATGAGGAAAGCCGGCGGCTGGCCGACAGCCTGCCCGACTGCGAGGTCCTCT
>JAAZFW010000195.1 GCA_012511525.1 Clostridiaceae bacterium | reverse complement strand
GAAGTGGCCAAAGAAGCCTCGGACATGATCCTGACCGACGACCGGTTCTCCACGATCGTTGACGCCGTGCGCGAGGGGCGGACCATCTTTGCCAACATCAAGAAATACGTCTCGTTCCTGTTTTCCTGCAACATGGTCGAGATCGTGACGGTTTTGCTGAGCGTGCTTTTCCTGGCCCCGATGCCGATCCGGCCCCTGCATATCCTGTTCCTTAACCTGGTCATCGACATTGCGCCGGCCATGGCGCTGGCCTTCGAGCCTGGCGAAAAGGACATGATGGACCGGCCGCCGCGCAAAGCCAGGGGAGGTCTTGTGAACGGGCTGTTTTTGGCCCGGATTGTGACCAGCGGGATTGTGCTGGGGATATGTGCTTTTCTTGTCTTCCAGTTCTGCCTTGGCCGGCAACCGTCGCTGGCCTATGCGCAGACCGCCACCTTCACATTCATGACCGTCGCCCAGCTGATGCACATCTTGAATGTCCGTAAAGAAAGCGGCTTCGGCCTGGACGCAACGCTTGTCCGGAACAAGGTCCTGCTGTCTTCGCTGGCTTTATCGTTCCTGCTCCAGCTCGCTGCCGTCTATTTGCCCTTTATGAACAGCATCCTGGGCACGGTCCCGCTGGATCTTTCGACCTGGCTGGTGCTGACAGCCGCGGCCATGGCTGCAACAGCCGCCGTCTATCTGCTTAAGAGGCTCGCCGGCCGTCTTAGCCGGCAGGCTGTATAACTGTTTCTGGCCCTTGGCGTTATGGGGCGATCGGCAGCCAGACGCGCATCTCGCCCGGCTGGCGGTTGTTCCACACGTAATAGGGAATCAGGCGGATCGGGCAGGGCTTGGTCAGCGGCGCCGGACCATAGAGCGCCTCACCAGGCAGCGCAGCCCGGGCGGTGCCCGTGATCGTGACGACGCCGCCGAGCAGGTCAGCATCGAAGGAGGCCTGCAGCGCGGCATCTTCCGGCAAGTAGAGGTGACGCACCGGATCGGAATGGTCGGCTTGCTCTGCGCAGTAGACGATCGGGCCGCGCTGGATGGCGACCTTGTTCTGGCAGGCGCGGACGCTGGGATGGGCAAAGACGCGGCGGACCGGCAGTTCGAGCGCCAGGACAACCTGGTCGCCTTCGTTCCAGGTCCGCTCAATTAGCCGGTAACCGTTTGTCTCCGGCGCATCCGAAACGTCCTGGCCGTTTACCTGGAGCCGGAAGGATTGGCACCAGCCCGGGATGCGCAAGGCCAACTGAAAAGCAGCCGGTTTTTCGGGACTGACCCGGATCGCGATCTGCCCGTCCCAGGGATAGCGGGTCTGCTGGCGAATCGTCACCTGCCCGCAGCCGATCGTCAGCGTGGCCTCGCCGCCGACATAAAGGTGCACCGCCGCCCTGTTGCCGCCATAAACCGAATAGACATAACCGCCCAGCGAACTGAGCAATCGGGCATAATTGGGCGGACAGCAGGCGCAGCCGAACCATTCGCTGCGCTGGTAGTATCGTGTCGTTTGGGTCAACCGGCCCTGGCTGTCCTTTTTCGTGCCGTAGGCGGCCAGCGGATTATCGTAGAAGAAACGGCGTCCGTCGAGCGAGGATCCGGCCAGGACGTTGTTGTAGAGCGCGCGCTCAAGCACATCGGCATAGCGGCGGTCGCAGCCAAGCTGCAGCATGCGCTGGGCCCAGAAGATCAAGCCGATCCCGGCGCAGGTCTCGCAGTAGGCGGTATCGTCCGGCAGGTCGTAGTCGTCTAGGAAGCCCTCGTTGGAGCGCGATGCCCCGATGCCGCCGGTCACGTACATCTGCTTGCCGGTCAGGTGGTTCCAAAGCCGTTCGCAGGCGGCAGCCAAAGTCTGGTCGTCCGTCTCGCGGGCAATGTCCGCCATACCGGAATAAAGGTACATGGCACGCACGGCATGCCCGGTGACTGACTCCTGCTGACGGACCGGCAGATGGGCCTGGCAGTAGCTGTAGTCGCCGCGCGCCTTCTCTCCTCTGCGGGCGGATTCCAGGTCATAGTAGTGCGGCTGGCGGCCGCGCTGGTCGATAAAATAGCGGCTCAGTTCCAGGTAACGGCGCTGCCCGGTCGCGCGGTAGAGCTTAACGAGGGCCAGCTCGATCTCCTCGTGGCCGGGATAGCCGGGAATCTGGCCTTCGCCGGTCCCGAACACCCGGGCAAGCAAGTCGGCGTAGCGGCAAACCGCGTCCAGCAGCGTCCGTTTGCCGGTCGCTTCGGCGTGGGCGACGCCGGCCTCGATCAGGTGTCCGGCGCAGTAGAGCTCATGCCAGTCGCGCAGGTTCGTGAAGCGTTTGTCCGGTTCAACGGCGGTGAAATGGGTGTTGAGGTAGCCGTCCGCCTGCTGGGCCGATGCGATCAGGGCCGTGACGTCGTCGAGCCGCTGTTCCAGTTCCGGGTCCGGGTGCGCGGCCAGGGCATAGCTTGCGGCTTCCACCCATTTGGCGACGTCTGAATCCCAGAAAATATGCGGAACAGGTTCGGTGCCGGGCTCCCAATGAAGCTTGAACGCGTCCAGCCGGCCGGTTGTCCGGCACATCTCGTATTCGTGCGCCAACGTCACCTGCCGGTTGACCGCTATGCGCGGCGACCAGAACGCGTCGTCGATTTTCACCTGGCTGAACAGAACCTGTTTTCCGTGCTGCTGACCCATGATCGTGTCCTCCCCGTGTCAAGGCTGTTACCTCTATCTTGACACAAAATCTGCCTGTGGCAAGATGAAAGCAAAAAAACGCGGCAAGAAAACGTGTGCTGCATCCGGCTGACACCGGGAGGGAGCGAGCCATGGACAGTATCCTGATCGAAGCGGCCAGGCGATGGATCTGCGCGGGAAGTCCCATGCAATGGCCCTGTGCGCACCTTTGCGAACCAGGTCTTCGCGGCCTGTTCTTTGCCGGTGTGCCGTTTCGCGGCCGGCCGACCCGTGTCTTTGCCTGGCTGGGCCTGCCGGACGGCGCCTCGGAGCGGCAGCGGGTCCCGGGCGTCGTTCTGGTCCACGGCGGGGGCGGTACAGCCTTCGCGCGCTGGGTGCGCTGGTGGTGTGCGCGCGGTTTCGCGGCGATCGCCATCGACACCTGCGGCGCGCAGCCGCTGCCGGACACGGGGGCGCTGGGTTCGGCCGACTGGCCGCGCCACGACCATGCCGGGCCGCCGGGCTGGGGCAGTTTCAACCAGGCCGGCTGGCCGCTTGAGGACCAGTGGGTTTTCCACGCCGCCGCCGCGATCGTCAAGGCCCGGTTGCTTCTGGCGGCCCATCCGGCCGTCGATGCCGACCGGATCGGCATCACGGGCATCTCCTGGGGCGGATTTCTGACCTGCCTGGCCGCCGGAATCGACAGCGGCTTTCGCTGCGCGGCGCCGGTCTATGGCTGCGGTTTTGTCAGTGAAGCGAGCATTTGGACGCAAAACGGCTCATTTTCCGGCATGAGTGACGCCCAGTTCGGCCAATGGAAAACCCATTGGGATCCGGCGTCCGTTCTGCACCGTGCCCATCTGCCCATGCTCTGGCTCAACGGCAGCAACGATTTTGCCTACTGGCCGCCGATCTGGCAAAAGTCGGCCTTGGCGACAGCCGGACCGCGCCAGATGTGCTTCAAGCTGCGCTGGCCGCACGGGCACATCGCTGCAGCAGAGCAAGCCGATGAGATCGAGCGCTTTTTTTGCCACCACCTGCTGGATGAACCCGGTCTGGCGGCCCTGAATGCGCCGGTCAGAAGCGGCCGGCGGTTGCGGGCCGCCTGGACCGGCAGCCAGGCCATGCGCTGCGCCAGCCTCGTTGTAACGCCGGATCGGGGTCCCTGGCCGGAACGGCAATGGCACCTGCTGCCAGCCAGGCTCGACCGCGCGCAGCAAAGCATCGAGGCCGAACTGCCTGAGACCTGGACGGCCGCAGCCCTGTCTCTCCTGTCCGAGGACTATCTCTATACGACCACCGATCTCATTTTCCCGGATTGACCTGTTCCAGGATGGCCGCGGCGATCGCGGCCATGCCGGCGTCCCCGGGATGGGCGGCCACGCCGCGGTGCTCGAAAAGCCCGATCGCCTTCATTTCGTCGCGCTGGCCCAAATGAGCCAGCTCGACAACGGGCAGGCCGCGCCCGGCAGCTACCTGGCGAATGGCCTGGTCAACCGAGTCGGACTGCCAGAAGGACGTCGTGACGATCACCCGGGCTCTCTGGTGCGGGTTGAGAAAATCGAGCAGTTCGGCGTAGGCCGGCGCGAAGGGATGCGCGTCCAGCTTTTCACGGGGGACATTTTCGGCCAGGCGCACGATGATCAGGTCAGATGCAAAATCCGCCGCCGCCCGATAG
>JAAZFW010000194.1 GCA_012511525.1 Clostridiaceae bacterium | reverse complement strand
GCCCAGTTCACGCTGCAGCGTCACGTCGCCCGGAGCCAGCGGCAGGTCAAGCGACCCGCTGCCCGTCGCGTGCCAGTAAACGACATAGCGCGCGTCCTGCCGTTCAAACACGAACGCAAGCAGGTTGCCGTTCCCGCCGGCCGCGCCGGTGATCGGATCGTACGGGGCCAGCTCGTAAGCTCCGTTTTCGTCGATCAGCAGGATATGCTCCTGCTCCAGGTTCTGCAGGGCCTTTTTCTGTTCCGGCGTCAGCCACTTTTGCGCCCGGACATCTTCCCAGCGCCGCATGACCTCCAGGATATCGTCGGTGCGCGGATGCGTTTTGAACGCTTCCGTTTTCTCCATGACCGTAACCGGGCAATCCCAGGCGGCCGCCCGGCTCGTGCCGTACTCGAACATGTCCGGCTGGGTTCTGAGTGACCAGAAGCCCCACCAGCCGAAATTGAGCCGTGTGAAGTCCCGCTGCATGCGCGGCGCCTCCTCGGCCGGGAACTCCCGGATTTTCTCTTTGAACTCCTCGGGCTGGAAAATGTCGAAGGCATTGCCGCCGCTCAGGAAATGCCAGCTGAAGTGGGCCTTGGCTGCACCTTCCGTGAACAGGGGCGCACTGGCCAGCGTCTTGAGGACGCGGTACTGGGCGTTGGGCACATGGAACTCGAAGGGCGGATTGGTCCCTTCCGAGCCGTCGAAATAGATGAACCTGAACCCGGCATTGTAAGCGCCGGCCAGCTTATCCGCGATCTCGTCCTGCAGGCTGGACTGCTGATCCAGGTAGACGCTGGTCCCGCCGTATTCGCTGACGTCGAGAATGCCTCCGGCAAGGCCGAGCGGATGGCTTTCGATCGTTGTCGCATAGGCGCCGCGTTCACAGCCTGTGAAACAATAGGGCGGTTCGGTTGTATACGCCGCGTAGGTTATCAGCTCGCTGCCGAATTTGAGCACGCGGCAGCGGTCCGCCATGACCGTCCCCTCAGGATTCTGTTCTACGTAGACCCTTGTATCGTCCGGCGACAGAGGCTGGGCCAGGTTAAAACGCCGGGTTAGATTCAAGCGGTGGTCCGCCCTGGGCGTGACATAACGGCTCTTGAGGCCGATGTGCGTATGCAGGAAATGCAGGCCGGGGATGATGCCGGCGGCCTTGATCTTGTCCAGCATCTGAATCAAGTCCGCCTGACCGTTTGGATATTCCGGCCGGTAGTCATAATTGCCGTTGAGAGCGTACCCGCCGATTTCCTCGAAGATCGCCGGGTAATAGAGCAGCATCAGGCGAAAGCCGCCTTTTTGGGCGTAGGCGATGTGCTCGTCGACATTGGTCGGATTGACATGACTCGACCAGTAGGCGGACGCATTGATCAGGTCGCTGCGGCGGCTTTCGACGCCCCGGGGCAGATCGAAATCCGCTTCGATTCGGGCGATCGCGTCAAGCAGCCGGTCCGTCGCGCAGGCGATCAGTGCCGCGCCTGTCCCCTTGAGCTTGATATCCCGGACAGCGTCGGCACTCATGACGCGATAGCCTTTGCGCCGCTCCGAGTCAATCCGGGCGTAGGGCGATGTCGCCAGCACGTTGACCGCCACCTGGCTGTCCCAGCTGACATTCAGCCACTCGCCGAAATGTTCCCGATTGCGTACGGGCAGCTGGAGCAGACGCAGTTCCGCGACGGGCGGCGTCGACATCACGAGCCCGCCGTAATCCGTCGGGCGGACGATAAAGTCCACCAGGCTGAACGCGATGTATTCCGGCGCTTCCCGCACTGCGATGACCACCTCGTACGGGATGATCTCGAAGCCGACGATCAGGCGATCTCCCTCGCGGCGCAATCGATTGGCTTGAAACGTCGTCCGCTTATTCGGATGGGCCAGCTTGACCTCATTGTTGAACGGCCGCTCCTGGGTAACCGAAAACAAGGCAATTTCCTCGCCGGTCACCAGGCATTCTTCGCCCGTTGGCTTGTGAATCAAGCTTTTTGCCAGGCAGTCGGCCCCGACAACCAGCCGCATCTGTTCATTTTCCAGAAGAATGTCCTGTAAGTTGCCCATTATGTTCCATCCTCGCCTTTCTGTCTGCCGTTTTGGCGTGTGTGGTCGATCGGCTGCCGGCATTTTCCGCAGGCGGCAGGAAATAAGGTGCGCTGG
>JAAZFW010000193.1 GCA_012511525.1 Clostridiaceae bacterium | reverse complement strand
CGTCGACCAGGCGCTGCGCCAGGCCGGCCTCAAGGCCCGCCTGGTCCTGCAGGTGCACGACGAGCTGATCATCGAGGCGCCACTGGATGAAGCCGGACAGGCCGCGGACTTATTGAAATCTGCCATGGAATCTGCCATGACGCTGTCCGTCCCGCTGGTCGCGGAGGTCTCGAACGGCACGAGCTGGGCGGCCTGCAAGGCCGGCGAAGAGCCCCGGCCCGAACCGGACACGGAAATCTAAGCGACGAAAGGAATCACGAAAGCATGTTTGTCTTAGGCATCACGGGAGGGATCGGCTGCGGCAAGAGCACGGTGGCGGCCCTGTGCCGCGACGCCGGTCTGCCGGTGATCGACGCAGACGAGCTGTCCCGTCAGGTCACGGCCGCCGGCGGCGCCGCCCTGCCGGAGCTGATCGAACGTTTCGGCGATGCCATCGTCGACGCCAAAGGTTCCCTGGACCGCGCCCGGATGGCCCGGCTTGTTTTCCAGGACCGCCGCGCGCTCGACGACCTGAGCGCAATCGTCCATAAATATGTCCTGAACGCGATCCGGCAGCAGGTCACCCGCATGGACGAACGCCGCCAGCGCGCCGTCGTCCTGGATGTGCCGATACCGGTCAAACACGGCTTCCTCGACTTGTGCAGCCAGGTCTGGGTGGTCTGGGCCAAGGAGGAGACCCGCCTGGAGCGGCTGCGTCAGCGCGGTATGGACGAGACGGAAGCCAAACGCCGGATGGCGATGCAGATGAGCCGCGACGAATATGTCGCCATCGCCGACCAGGTGATCGAGAACGACACCAGCCTGGACGACTTGAAGACCAAGGTCAACGACCTTCTGGTTCAGGAACTGAAAGAGCGGGGGATCCGGATCAGGATCCTTGAGGCGGAACAGCCGGACTGACCGGATCAGACGTTAAAGCGGAACAAGACGACATCCCCGTCCTGCATGACATATTCTTTGCCTTCGGAACGGATCAGGCCTTTCTCTCGGGCCGCTGCGTGGCTGCCGCAGGCGACCAGGTCCGCATAAGCAACCACCTCGGCGCGGATAAAGCCGCGTTCGAAATCGGAATGGATTTTGCCGGCGGCCTGCGGCGCGCGTGTGCCGCGCCGGATCGTCCAGGCCCTTACTTCCGGCGCTCCGGCCGTCAGGAAGGAAATCAGGCCCAACAGGTGATAGCCCGCCTTGACGATCTTGTCCAGGCCAGATTCCTGAAGGCCCATGTCCTGCAGGAAGAGACGCCGCTCATCCGGTTCGAGCATGGCGATCTCCTCTTCGATCTGGGCGCTGATCACGACCACTTCGGCCTGTTCGGCCTCGGCGACCGCGCGGACTTGCTTGACATAATCCGAATCAGAACCCAGCTCGTCTTCGGCCACGTTGGCGACATAGAGGATGGGTTTTAGCGTTAACAGCGCCAGGTCCGGCAGGTATTCGGCCGCGTCGGGCGGCAGCGGCGCCGTCCGTGCCGGCTTGCCGTCGGCCAAGTGCGCGTAGAGGGCTTCGTAAACCGCCAGCGGCGCGGCATAACGCTTGTCGCCGCCCTTGGTCATCTTGCGGGTCTTGTCGATCCGCCGCTCCATATATTCCAAATCGGACAAGCCCAGTTCCAGGTTGACCGTCTCAATATCCCGTAGCGGGTCGGTGCGCCCGTCGACATGCACCACGTTGGCGTCCTCGAAGCAGCGCACGACATGGATGATCGCATCGACCTCGCGGATGTTGGCCAGGAATTTGTTGCCCAGGCCCTCGCCCTTGCTGGCGCCCCGGACCAGGCCGGCGATGTCGACAAACTCGATGACGGCCGGCGTGATCTTGGCCGGGTGAACCATGTCCGCCAGCTTGTCCAAGCGGGGATCAGGCACGGGCACAGCCCCGACATTGGGTTCGATCGTGCAGAACGGGTAGTTGGCCACGTCCGCTCCAGCACGGGTGATGGCATTGAACAGGGTGCTTTTGCCGACATTCGGCAAACCCACGATTCCCAGGCGCATAGCAGTTCCTCCGCAAAATAGGTCTTATCCAGCGTTATTATCGCAGATTCGCCTACCGCGCGCAAACCGAACTGACTGCTTTTGTCGCACGTTGGCCGGTCAGATCTCG
>JAAZFW010000192.1 GCA_012511525.1 Clostridiaceae bacterium | reverse complement strand
TGGTCAAAAAACCATGGAAGCCGATCTCGTCGAGTGCCTTGAGATAGGTGGGAAAATGAACCGAACCCTGGCCGAGGGGCACTTCGCGGAACGCTTCGCCGCGCTCGATGCTGGCCTCGATCATGCCGTAGGTAATTTCCGGATCCTGTTCCAGCAGCCGGATACCGTCCTTGGCATGGGTGTGGACGATGAAGGGAGCCAGGGTCTTGACGGCCTGGACCGGGTCGTCGCCGGTGACCATGACGAAATTGGCCGGGTCGAGGTTGACGCGCACGCCGGTCGCACCCAGGCTGTCGATGAAGCGTCGCAGGACCGCAGCGGTCTCGGGACCGGTCTCGATCGCGAACGAGGCGCCGACTTCGTCGCCGAAGCGGGCCAGTTCGATGCAGGCGTCCTGCAGCACCTTGTAGCGCGGATGGGCCGGATCCGACGGAACGACGCCGATATGGGTGGTGACGACATCGGTTTCCAGATCTTTCGCCAGTTCCATAATCCGCTTGGATTTTTCGATCCGGCGCGGGTTGTCCTCGGCGTCCATGAAGCCATGGCCGCCCAGGTCGCCGCACAGGGCGGAGACGACGAGCCCCTGGCTCTTGATCTTGTCGAGCAGTTCGCGCCTTTGCGCCGCGTTCAGGTTCTCCGGCGCCACCTCACCGTGCGTTGCGTATATCTGGATACCGTCCGCGCCGACCTCCCGGGCTTTGCGGATGCCATCATCGGTGCCGAGACGGAACGAGTCGATGATCACGCCAATTTTAAAATCTGCCATATTGACCTGCCTTTCTAATCCTGTCTGGATCTGTGTTGTGTGTCCCTGCCTCCATTATACCGGATGTTTCCCGTTTCGCCATGGCAGGCGCGCCGATATTGGCGCGGCGTCTGTCCGGTGGCACGATGGAAAACATTCGCAAAATAGTGTTGGTCTGCGTAACACAGCTGGCGGGCGATCTCCTGGACCGGCAGGTTGGTGTCGGCCAGCAGTTGGCGGGCGGCTTCAATCCGGCGCGCGGCGAGGTAGGCGTAAGGGGTTTTGGCGAAGGCACGCCGGAAAAGACGAATCGTATACGAGGGGGAGCGGAAGATCGAACGGGCCATGTCGGCCACCCCGACCGGTTCGAGCAGATGGGCGTCGATATAGGCCAGCAGCCGGCCGGCCTCGTCGGGCATGCACGACCGCGTTCGGAGCAGCCCGGCCAGGGCAACAACGATCTCCAGGAAGTGGACAGCGCAGCGGTCCAGCTTTTCCGCCAGGGGCAAGTCCTGCCGGGCCGCCTCAAGCAGGGCCTCGAACTGGCCGTACAGCTCCGGCGGGCAATCGGGGATGTGGCAGACTTGGTGCAGCTGGTAGGCCTGGAGCAGACTGTCGACCAGCGGCCCGCGCACATTGCACCAGATCTTGGGCCAGGGATCGGTGCTGTCGGCCGCATAGACATGGCGGCGGGGGGGGTGCAGGAGGTAGACATCACCTGGGCCGGCCGAAAAGACCTGGTCGTTTTCCTGCACGGTGCCGCGTCCGGACAGGACATATTCGACCACGGCGATGGGCGATCTCTGCCGGCTGATCCGGTAACTGGCGTCACAGTAGGATATCCCGGCCATCTCGACGACAAAAGGCAGGCCGGTCTCGTGGGTCACATAGCAGATATCTTCGCTCATCCTTTATTCCTCACATTTACAGCGCAAAAAAGGCCTTTGAAGGTCGCTTTCTTCCTTTATAATACAGGATAGAAGAGCCGGTAGAAACCGTCATCCGGACTTCCGGCATGTTGAACGAACAAGGAGAGAGCGTATGAACAGCACATTCAGACCGCCGGCGGTGCCGCTGGTGACCGTCGATCCCTTTTTCTCCATCTGGAGCTTTTCAGACACCCTGGCCGGCGATGTGACCCGGCACTGGACCGGCAGGCCGCATTCGCTGCTTGGCCTCGTTCGGATCGATGGGCAGACGTACCGCTTCATGGGTCTTGAAACCGAAGACCGAAGCCGGCCGGTCGGCGAGCTTCCGACCCTGGAGCAGACCGGTTTGGCGGTGCGGGCGACCCAGACGACATACACCTTCGCCGGCGCCGGCATTCGGCTTGAGGCGTCTTTTATGGCTCCGCTGCTGCCGGACGACCTTGAACTGGTGTCACGGCCCGTTAATTACCTGGCCGTCTCGGCGGCCAGCACGGACGGGAAACCGCACCGGATCGAGCTGTACCTGGACATCACCGGCGACCTGTGTGCCGACAACCCCGGTACCGCAGCCTTTAAGGGCGAGCTGGCATCGTTTGACGGCCTGCGGGGCGTCGGGCTGCAGCAGCTTTCACCTGGCACGCCGCTGGCCAAGTCCGGCGACAACCAACGCATCGACTGGGGCACGGCGTATCTTTTGACCTCATCGCCTGACGCCAAAGCTCTGGTGGCCTCCGACCAGGTTCGCCTGGTCTTCAGCCAGACCGGCAGCCTGGACCTGTCCCTGGCCGAACAGTTGAGGCCGCGCCCCCGCGCGACGGAAAACCTGGTCGGCGCGGTCAGCTGCCTGCTGGAAACCGGACCGGCTGCGGCTGCGGATCCGGCTGTCTTC
>JAAZFW010000191.1 GCA_012511525.1 Clostridiaceae bacterium | reverse complement strand
CGGCTGGTGAAGACGAGAACAACAACAAGATCATCAACTACATCAAGGAAATGACCGGCTATGACGTCACCTGGATCATCGCGCCGCGCGACAACGGCCGTGAAGCCATGAACATGATCATGGCCTCCGGCAACCCGCCGGACGTTCTCTACACCGGTGACAAGAACATCTTTGCCGACTACACCAACCAGGGGCTGCTCGAACCGGTTGACAGCTTCATCGACGCCACCACGAACATCAAGACCGTCGTTCCGGCTTCAACCTGGAAGGCCGTCGAGCTCAACGGTGAGCATTTCGCCGTGCCGGTGCCGCAGAACCAGTTCTCGAGCTCCGGTGTCGTCGTCCGTCAGGATCTGCTTGAAAAGTTGGGCAATCCCCCGATGGAGACACTGGACGACTACGTTGCGTTCCTGGAAATGGTCCTGGAACAGAAACTGGGCGGCGAAGACACCGTCCCGTATGTCGCCTACAACAAGAGCATGGGCGTCTTCGAACTGGCCTATGGCCTGAACGAAGCCTACAAGCCGGAAAACGGCAAGCTGGTTTCCACCTGGATCAGCGACAACGCCCGTCAAATGCTAGAATTCTCCGCCGACCTGTTTGCCCGCAAGCTGGTTGACCCGGAATTCGCCGTCAACACCGGCACGATCGCCAATGAGAAAATGACCAACGGCCGCGGCGCGCTCTACACGACCGGCTGGACCACGGTCAAAGAACTGAACGACTCGCTCAAAGACCGCGATGTCGGTTTCAAGTACGCCGTCATCAAGCCGCCGATGGGCATCGACGGCAAGCCGACCTATTTCAACCTGAACTCGCCGGTACGTGTCTATTTCCTCTTCCCGGCCGGCGCCAAGACTCAGGAAGCTGTCATGTTCCTCGACCGCTGCATCTCTGACGACATCCGCCTGGTCATCTCGTATGGCTGGGAAGGCGAGCACTACAACATCGAATCCGATGGCACGATCGTGCAGACTGACGAAGCAGAGAACATCCGTTATCGCATCTACTACAACATGTGGGACACCGAGAATGACTTCCTCAACCGCGTTAAGCTAAAAGGCTTCTCGGATGGCTATTTCCCGATGTCTGAGTACTGCAAGTACGATGTCACCTTGAACTACGCGCCGCCGATCGCCGAGCTGACCGAATACACCAGCGCGCTGACCGACCTGCGCGACGAGTACTTCCTCAAGATCATCACCGGCGCCTGGACGATCGACAAGTTTGACGAATTCGTCAGCAAGTGGAAAGCCTCCGGCGGCGAGCAGGTGCTCGAAGCCGTCAACGCCTGGTACGACACATTCAAATAAGCGTTACTGACCGCTGCATCAAGCTGCAAGCAAGGCCGGTTCCTGCCTTCCGCTCCGTGAGATGGAACAGAAACCGGCCTTGCCATGAAAACAATTTCCGATTGGAGAATGGATATGATTGACCGCATCATGACCGAAAAGATCAAGAGCTGCGTGATCCAGAACGGGATGGACCTGGTCGGGTTCGCACCGGTCAGCCGCTGGGCCAATGCGCCGTTTTTACTGTCCCCGATGGCCATCATGGACGGTTCGAAGAGCGTCATCGTGATGGGCATCTACATCACCGACACCTGGCTTGAGATGGGCGGCGAGCCGACCCCGCACCATGTCGGCCCCGGCGGATGGATGGACCAGAACAGCCTGCTGGACCGGACCGGCTATAAAGTGGTCCGCCTGCTCGAGGAATACGGCTACAAGGCGATCGGCATCGCCTCATCCAACATCTGGCGCTACCGCAAATACGAGGGCGTCAACAGCTGGTTCACACCTGATTTGTCGCATATCCATGCTTCGACAGCGGCAGGCCTGGCCCAGATCGGCTGGTCCGGTCTGGCGATCACGCCGGAATACGGACCGCGCGTCCGCTACATCTCCGTGATCACGGAAGCCGAACTGGCCCCGACACCGCTTTACAGCGGGCCTGAGCTGTGCGACATGTGCGGCGACTGCATCAAGAACTGTCCCACCGAGGCGCTGCACCGCGATTTCGACGGGCCGCCGCGCGTGGTCCAGATCGAGGACAAGACCTTCAAGTACGCCAACAAGAACATCTGGCGCTGTGCCTGGGCCGAGCACTTCAATTTGCGCCTCGACTCGCCCACGCTCAAAAACGAGCACATCGACGAGACCGACATCAGCCGGGAGATCGCCACGGTCGGCGAATATGTCCACGAGCGCGGTGTCTGCCAGAAAGTCTGCCTGCCGCCTCACCTGCGCACCGGCGAACCGTCGTTCGGACGCGACCACAAGCGCATCGCCATGCTCAAGATGGGCCGGCGCTATCCGGCCAATATGCCGACCTATAAAAAGCTGCGCGACGACCTGATCGCCCGGGCTGTCGGCCTGGGGGCCGAGATCGCCGCCGCGGGGCCGCTGGACGGCGAATCCAAGTACGGCGCGGCGGTCCTGCGCCAGGCACCGGGCATGAAGACGATCCTGGCCTTTGCCTTCCAGGTTCCGGACGAAGCGCTTGCGCTGCCGGAAAACGACTCCTACCAGGCGTCCCCCTACCGTTACGCGCTGCACAACAAGATGCACCACCTGGCCCTGATCATCGCCAAGACCCTGGAGAACGAAGGCTACCACGCCGTCGCCTATACAGGTTCAGTCCCGGGCGGCAAAGATAGCCTGAAGGTCCGTCTCGACAAGCACGTGTTTAACCCGGATGCCAGCAAGGTACACGCCGACAATCCCCTGATCGCCTTCGCCCTGGCCGAGCAGGCCGGCGTGGGCACGATCGGCGACAGCT
>JAAZFW010000190.1 GCA_012511525.1 Clostridiaceae bacterium | reverse complement strand
GTCATTCCCGCCAGCCGCCCGGACCGCTTCCTGCGCCTGCTCAACCCCGCGTACCCGCAGATTATCGCCGAGCTGGAAGCCGTTTCGCCGGACCGCGCGCCAATCCGTTCGCTGGACGATCTGGCCGACGCTCTGCGCCAGCGGGCGGACCTGTTCCATCGCCAGGGCTGCCGCCTGTCAGACCACGCGCTCGACACGATGCCCCAACTGCCGGCTAGCCGGGCCGACGCCGACCGGCTGTTCCAAAAGCGCCTTTCCGGACAGGTCTTGCAGCCTGATGAAGCGGCGCAGGTCCAGTTCGCCATCCTGACCGATCTGGCGGCCATTTACGAGGATCTCGGCTGGACCATGCAGCTGCATATCGGCGCGCTGCGCAACACCAGCAGCCGCTACTTTGACAAGCTGGGCGCGGATACCGGTTTCGACGCGATCGCCGACATGCCGATTGCCAAGCCGCTCGCCCAACTGCTCAATGCCTGCCAGGCGCAGGACGGCCTGCCCCGCACGCTGCTCTATTCGCTCAACGCCAACGACAACATGACCCTGTGCACGATCGGGAGCACGTTCGCCAAGGACGGCGAACCGGCCTGGGTGACCCAGGGGCCGGCCTGGTGGTTCCACGACCAAAAGGACGGCATGCAGCTGCATCTGCAGCAGTACAGCCAAACCGGCGTACTGGCCAACTTTGTCGGCATGTCGACAGACTCGCGCAGCCTGCTGTCGTACACGCGCCATGAATATTTCCGGCGCATATTCTGCAACCAGCTCGGCGTCTGGGTTGAAAACGGCGAATATCCGCAGGATATGTCAGCACTGGCCAACCTGGTCGAGCGGGTCTGCTGGAAGAACGCCGCCGGCTTGTTTGCCTGACGCGATCAGCGGATGACGACCTTGGCGAACCACGCGTCGCGCTGAACGCGGCGAACAAAGAAAATCGAACGGCACAGCCAGTCTACATACATGGCGATCCAGACACCCAGGACACCCCAGGGCAGGATCACCGCAAAGACATACCCGAGCAGGATGCGCAGGAGCCACATGCTGATGATCGACACCACCATGGTGTAGCGGATGTCGCCGGCTCCGCGCAGCCCTGCCGGTGTGATGAACGAAGTCGACCAGATGAAGGGCTGCACGACCAGAGACGAGAGGATGATCACCGAAACCAGTTGGCTGATCTGTTCGTCGTGCGTGTAGAGCCTGATCACGGGATCCTTGATGGCCAGCATGACAAGGCTGACCAGGGCCATCGCCGCCGAAGCCGCCAGAATCAGGAAATTCAGCTGTTTGCGGGCTTCCTTGAACCGGCCCGCCCCAATCTGCTGGCCAACCAAAGCAGTCGCCGCGATCGCCAGGGCGTTGCCCGGGACCATCAGGAGTGAATTGACCGATATCGAGATGGTGTTGGCCGCGATCGCGGCCGTCCCCAGGCGTACGATGTATGTTTGGGTGATCAGGCGGCCGCCCTGGAACATCAGCTGCTCCGCGCTGGCCGGAATGCCCAGACGGAAAATGGAGCGCAGCAAATCCCAGCGCGGCCGGAACAGTTCCAGCCGGGTGAGCCGGATTCGCTTTGACCCGTTCAAAAGAGGGATCAGCACCAGCAGCATCCCGATCGTCCGGGCCGATGTCAGGCCTGTCGCCGCTCCTCTGACACCAAAAGCGGGCAGGACCAGGTCCAGGCCGCCGAGCCGGATATCAAGGCCGTAGATCAGCACATAGCTCAAAAGCACGTTGCACAGGTTCATGATGATGGAGATGCGCATCGGCGTACGCGTGTCGCCGGATCCGCGCAGGATGCCGAACGAGACGCTGATCATCGCGATCGGGATATACGACCAGAGGCTGATGCCGAAGTACTGGTCCGCATAGTCAAGCACGAGCGCATCGGCGTCGCCGTAAAGGGCCCTGATGATCAGGAAACGCAAGATCCAGAGGAGGACAGCCAGTCCGGCGGAAATGACCAAATTGGACAGCAGGGCCTGAGCGGCACTTTGGCTGGCCTTGGCACTGTCCTTCTGGCCCGTGTACTGGGCGACGATAACCGTGCCCCCGATGGACAGGGCGCCGAACAGCGCGATCATGATGTTGCTGATCGTGTCGATCATGCCGATGGCCGAAATCGCTTCTTTGCCCATGTTGGACGCCAGCATCGTGTTGATGACGCCCATAATGACGATAAAAAACTGCTCGACCAATACGGGCAGCGACAGCTTGCTGACGGTTCCGGCCAGCCGTTTGAGTTCGTTCCTGTTTTCCAAACCGTTCCTCCAGGCAGCGGCCCGATACGGGCAGCTGCTGTTTCTCGTGCGCGTTTGCCAATCATTATAGCACGAAGCGGCCCGCAATCATGCCTCGGCCGCTTTGTGCGACCTGCAGATAACCGGCCGTTCACCTCAGGGGTTTTGCAGCCTGGCTGTGCATAATTTCGTGATATAATGAAACAGACGCAGCATATGGCAGGGGCAGGTGGTTTTGTGAATCCCGTAGACCTGATTATTAAAAAGCGCGACGGCGCCGCGTTAAGCCCGGCGGAAATCCAGATTTTCGTCGACGGCGTCAGCCATGACAGCTGGCCTGACTACCAGGTATCCGCGATGCTGATGGCGCTGTTCATCCGCGGCATGACCGATGAAGAGACCTCGGCCCTGACTTTGGCCATGGCGTCTTCCGGCCGCCAGTTCGACTTGTCCGGGCTGCCGGGCATCAAGGTCGATAAGCACAGTACCGGCGGTGTCGGCGATACGACAACCCTTATTCTCGCGCCGCTGGTCGCGGCCTGCGGGATTCCGGTTGTTAAAATGTCGGGACGCGGTCTTGGCTTTACGGGCGGCACGATCGATAAGCTGGAGTCGATCCCAGGCTTCCAGGCGAGCATTGACGAAAGCCGGGCTCTCGAGCTCGCGCGCGCCAATGGGCTGGTGATCATGGCCCAGACAGACAACCTGACGCCCGCAGACAAGAAACTGTACGCCCTGCGCGATGTCACCGGCACCGTCGACGCCATCCCCCTGATCGCGGCCAGCATCATGAGCAAGAAAATCGCCGCGGGTGCCGGAGCGATCGTCCTGGATGTCAAGTGCGGCTCCGGCGCGTTCATGAAAGATTTGGCTTCGGCACGCCAATTGGCTAAGGCCATGGTCCGGATCGGGCAGCACACCGGCCGGACCGTCACCGCGGTCATCTCCGGCATGGACCAGCCGCTGGGGCTTCAGATCGGCAACGTTCTGGAGGTCATGGAAGCCATCCAGGTGCTCAAGGGCCGACAGGGCGGCGACCTGCTCGAGGTCTGCCTGGCCCTTGGCTCCGAGATGCTCGTGGCCGGCGGCGGCGCAGCCGATCAACCCGAAGCGCGCGCCCGGCTAATCCAGGCGTTGTCCGACGGATCCGGCCTTGGCAAGCTGCGGGCCTTGATTGAAGGCCAGATGGGCGACAGTGGCGTCATCGACGACCCGCTCCGTTTGCCGCAGCCGTCCTGCCGGCGAACCTGGGCGGCGCCGCGCGGCGGTTACCTGAACGCCATGAACACCGCAGGTCTCGGTCACCTCTTTGTTGCCTTGGGCGGCGGCCGCTTGCGCAAAACCGATGCGATCGATGTCACCGCCGGCTTGACCATGCAGGCCCGGCTGGGTCAGAAGCTGTCCGCCGGACAGCCGCTTGTCTCGCTCCAGGGCCGGGATCCAGTAAAGCTTGACCAGGCCTTCGAGGCCCTGGACGCCTTGTTCACGATCGAGTCTGAACCCGGATCTATCCGGCCCCTGATCCTTGATGTCATCCGATAACGCGAAGGAGACCGCCATGAAACGTGTAACCATCATCGTGCTTGACAGCGTCGGCTGCGGCGCTGCGCCGGATTCGCACCTGTACGGCGACGAAGGCAGCAACACCTTGTCCCATGTCGCGGCAGCCGTCCCCGAGATGCGACTGCCCAATCTTGCTGGGCTGGGCCTTGGCCTGATCGAGCAGGTCAGCGGCATCGAACGGGCAGAACGGCCCGGGGCCTGGTACGGCCGCATGCAGGAGCAGTCGGCCGGCAAAGATACGACAACCGGGCACTGGGAGCTGGCGGGACTTAGCCTGGAAAAGCCCTTCCCTGTCTATCCGGACGGATTTCCGCAAGTCATCGTGAGCCGGCTCGAAGCGGCTTTCGGCCGGCAGATCCTGGGCAACATCCCAGCGTCGGGGACAGAGATCATCCAGCGTTTGGGCGACGAGCATGTCCGGACCGGCTCCCCGATCGTCTACACGTCCGCAGACAGCGTGCTGCAGATCGCCTGCCACGAAGCGGTTGTCCCACTCGAAACGCTTTACCGCTTCTGTGAGCAATCGCGTGCCATCATGGGCGGCGAACATGCCGTCAGGCGGATCATCGCCAGGCCGTTTGCCGGAACCTCCGGCGATTACCGCCGCACCGCCAACCGGCACGACTACGCGCTTGAGCCGTTCGGCAAGACCGTGCTGGACATGGCCAGTTCGGCCGGCTATACCGTCGCCGGCATCGGCAAGATCCACGATATTTACGCCGGACGCGGCCTGACGCGTCATGTCCGGACCACCAGCAACCAGGACGGGATCGGCAAAACGCTCCGCTGGCTGGGCGAATCCTTCGAGGGTATATTAATGGTCAACCTGGTCGATTTCGATGCACTCTACGGCCACCGCAACAATCCCGAGGGTTATGCTGCTGCCCTGATGGCATTTGACAGCCGCCTGCCCGAACTGATCGCCGCGCTCTCCCCGGGCGAACTGCTGCTGATCACGGCAGACCATGGCTGCGACCCGACCTGGCCCGGAACGGACCACACGCGTGAGTATGTCCCGCTGCTCGCTTACCAGCCAGGTATGGATCAGGGCCGGCCGCTCGGCACACGCTCGTGTTTTTGTGACCTGGCTGCGACGGTTGCGGATTACCTGTCCCTGCCAGAACGGCCTGAAGGAACCAGTTTCTGGCCCCAAATGGCCTCTGACGGCCTGGCCTGAACGATGCAAGGGAGGGACTGCTCATCAATAAGCAGTCCCTAAGCGGCATTCTTCCATGTTATAATGGTATCAAGACAGGCTGGCAGGGCTAGCCATAAATCAGACGGAGGTGAATCACGTGACCGAGACCCGCTATTTTTGCCCGCTATTGAAAAAGGACATTGACGCGTCATTTTGCCGGGACATCACCTATGCCGCCGAAGGCCGGATCAGCCAGGCCGTCATCCCCGAAATCAGCAACTGGGAGTACGCCAAGGACGTCTGTGCCGATTGTGTCAACGCGTACTGGAATAAGAACAACATGCCTACCCCCACGATCAAGGAAACCTGATCCGCAATGCGATAGCCAAAGCCGCCCAAAGCCCCGGATATAATCTCGGCGGGGCTTTTTTCTTAACCCGCGGCAAAATTTCGCAGATATGCAAATTTGATAAATAATTATTGTTAATCAATATATTTTTATTGACTTTCGGGTCATAGCGCGGTATAACTGGAGCGACGGGCCACCTTGTGGTCCGAACACGAAAACCGCGAGGTGGTCTGATGCTGCGCGATGCGACGTGCCGGCTGTCCGGTATTCTATGCCTGGTCATTGACCTTATCCTGATCCTGAACGTGCTGGCGCTGCTTCTGCTGCCGTTTTTACTCAACATGCTCTACGAGCAGCCGGAGCTTTTCGGACCCATATCCCCGCGGGCTGGCGAAGAAAATCCGGCTGGTCTTGTTTCCCATGATTATCCCGCGGATGTTCCGCCTGACAGCTACCCGTTCTACCTGGTCTTCCTTTATGCCTGCGGCTTCGGCACCGCCTGGATCTTGTTTGAAGGGCGCCGCATCTTGAAGCGGGTCGCGCAAGGGGACCCGTTTCATGCCAGGCAAAGCCGGTCGTTTCAGCATATCGCCATGGCGCTCGGGCTGCTGACCGCCGCGTTTGCCGTCAAGATTTTCACCTACAACACGTTTCTCACGCTATTCTGCG
>JAAZFW010000189.1 GCA_012511525.1 Clostridiaceae bacterium | reverse complement strand
TACTCGGTGATGCCATGATCCATGCGGAGGGTTTTTCCAAGGCATGGCAGAAGTACCTCGGATCCTACGGGCCAGTTGTCTTCAGCGGTGACTGGGAACCTTCCTGGGATGCCCTGCAGTACCGCAGACTCGAGGTTGAAAAGCGCGGGCCGGAGATCGAGCCATGTGATCCCCTGGTCCAGGCACACGGCAGCAAGGCCAATGTCCTGATGGGCCTGTTCGTGCCGGTCTCATCCAAGGTCATGGACGCCATGCCCGAGCTTCGCCTGGTCGGCGTGTCGCGCGCCGGACTGGAGAACGTCAATGTCGCCGAGGCGACCAAACGCGGTATCCTGGTCTTCAACGTCATGGGCCGCAACGCACACGCTGTCTCCGACTTCACGGTCGGCATGATGCTGGCCGAATGCCGCAACATCGCCCGGGCGCATCATGCGATCAAGACAGGCAACTGGCGCAAGACCTTCGTCAACAGCGACTCCATCCCCGAACTTGGCGGCAAGGTGATCGGCCTGGTCGGCTTTGGCAACATCGGCAGCCTGGTCGCCAAGAAGCTGTCTGGCTTCGAAGTGACGGTCCTGGTCTACGACCCCTACGCCAACCCGGAGGACATCAAGGCCGCCGGCGGCGAGCCCGCCGGCCTGGAAGAGCTCTTCAGCACGTCCGATTTCGTCTCCATCCACGCCCGTCTGACCGACGCCAATAAGAAGATGATCAACGCGCATCTGCTCGGATTGATGAAGCCGACCGCCTATTTCATCAACACCGGGCGCGCCGGCCTGGTCGACCAGGACGCATTGGCCGCGGCCTTGCAGGAAAAGCGCATCATGGGCGCCGCCCTCGATGTCTTCACCACCGAACCGATCGATCCGAACAGCCCGTTCCTGACTCTCGACAATGTCACCTTGACGACCCACCTGGCCGGAACGACCAGCGACGCCCTGAACAACTCGCCGTTCCTTCTGGCCGCCGACGTCGCCCGATTCCTCGGCGGGGAAAAAGCCCGCTACATCGTCAACCCCGAAGTTCTGGAGCAGGCGGATTTCAAGGCCTGGCTGCAGACCCTCAAGGCATAACAGGAGGCCGATATGCTGGTCAATTTCAATGAAATGCTCTCCCTCGCCAAGCGGGACGGGTACGCGATCGGATCGTTTAACGCCTACAACTACGAGACGATCCGGGGCATCATCGATGCCGGGAGCCAGGCCGGGAGCGCCGGCACCATCGTCGCCTTCGGCAAGAAGTACCTGGAAAACATGTCGCTGGAGGACGCCGTAGCGATCACATCCGCGCTGGCCGCGAGGACGGATATGCCTGTGTGCCTGCACCTGGACCATTGCGACGACATCGACGTCATCCGAAAGGCGATCGCGGCCGGCTTTACCAGTGTCATGTACGACGGTTCGGCCCTGCCCTTCGCCCAGAACGCGGCCAATACCCGCCTGGTTTGCGACATGGCCCATGCGGCCGGCGTCTCCGTCGAAGCCGAGCTTGGCAGCCTGGCCTCCGGCGAGCATTCTCACGAGGGCTCCGTCACCGATCGGGAGATCTATACTGATCCCGATCAGGCCGCCCGCTTTATCGCCGAGACCGGGGTCGACGCCCTGGCCGTATCGGTCGGGACGGTACACGGCCTTTACAAGGGCAAGCCCAACATCCGGGTCGACATCCTCCGGGCGATCAACGAAAAGGCCGGCATCCCGCTGGTCCTGCACGGCGGATCCGGCATCCCGGAAGAAACAATCACCGACTGCATCCACAACGGGATCTGCAAGATTAACGTCAACACGGAAATTTCCGTCTACGCCGTCGAAAAGACAGCACAGGCCTTGTGCGGCGGGGAGAGACCGCACTTGTCTGTGATCGCGAAATGGCAACAGCAATACGTCAGTGAGGTGGTCACCAAATACATCGCCTTTTTCAGGCACCAGGCACAGGCCTGATCCCTCTCCCGGATCGACGCCAGGCCCCAGAGGGGCAGACAGCTTGCATGACATCTCCGTCACATGGACGAAGCTATCCATTTTCAGGAGGTATCTTTATGTCATTAACTGTTTTGCTGATCGGTTTTGCGGTGGCCCTGGCCTTTGTCCTCGTGACCATCATCAAGTTCAAGATGCACCCCGTGCTGTCGCTGTTACTGGGCGGCATCATCATGGGCATCATCGGCGGTCTGAAGCTAGCGGACATCGCATCCAAGATGGCATCCGGATTCGGCAACACCCTGGCCGGTATCGGCATCATCATCTTGTGGGGTGTCGTGCTGGGGAACCTGCTGCACAAGTCCGGCTGCACCGAGCAGATCGCTTCGATGCTGCTGCGTTCGACCGGTGAGAAGCGGGCGCCGCTGGCGATCTCCCTGACCGGCTTTCTGGTTTCAATCCCGGTCTTTTTCGACGCGGCGTTCGTCATCCTGATCAACCTGGTCAAGGACCTGTCCCGCAAGGGCAAAATCCCCTTCGTTACCCTGGTCACTTCCCTGGCGATCGGCTTGATCACCACCCATGCGATGGTTATCCCGACACCGGGACCGCTGGCCGTCGCCGGTACGCTCAACGCCGGCATCGGGGCTTTCTTCGTCTACGGTGCTATCATTGCCCTGGTCGCAGTCGTCGTAAGTGGTGTCTTCTACGCCAAGTACCTGGGCCGGATGGCTAAAAACGCGGCGCCTTATACCGAAACGGAAGAAGAGGCGACCGCTGCGGCCGCTACCGCAAGCTCGGACAAGAAACCGTCCGGCGGCCTGGGCATCTTCCTGATCTTCTTCCCGATTATCCTGATTCTGATCGGTACGCTCGGCAAGCAGTTTGTCAGCAGCGAAACCTTTATCTACCAGCTGTTCGCCTTTGTCGGCGACAAGAACATCGCCCTGATGGTCGGCGCCATCGTCGCATTCTTCGCTCTCAAGCCCTACCTCAAAGAAAAATTTGATGCAGTCATCACCGAGTCAGCCAGCCAGTCCGGCATCATCTTCATGATCACCGGCGCGGGCGGCGCTTTCGGAACGATCATCAACGCGACCGGCATCGGCGACAAGCTGGTCGAGAACATGTCGGGTCTGACCGCGACATCCGCCAGTTTACTCTTGATCATCGTCGCCTGGATCATCAGCCAGGTCCTGCGCGCCGCCCAGGGCTCGACCACCGTTGCCCTCGTCACGACCTCCGCCATCCTCGCACCCCTGGTTGCCGGCATGGCCACCGTTTCACCCGTACTGGTCGGCTTGGCGATCTGTGCCGGCGGCATCGGCGTCTCGCTGCCCAACGACTCGGGCTTCTGGGTTGTCAACCGGTTCGCCAAATTCTCGCTCAAGCAGACCTTTCAGACTTGGACTATCGGCGGTACCATTGCCGGTGTCACCAGCCTGATCCTGATCCTGATCCTGGCCCTGCTCCAGAATGTTCTTCCGGGGCTGCTCTGATCGCAACCTGATTGACAAGCCGCTGCCGCTGTTCGGCGGCAGCGGCACCCGTCCCCACTCCCGCGACGGGAAAGGAACCCAGGAGGCAGCATGGTTTATGTGATCGCCCTGGATGTCGGCACATCCAGCATGCGGGCGGTGCTGTACAACGAACAAGGCGCATTGATGCACGCCGTTAGCCGTGAGTATCACACCGTTTTCCCCAAACCGTCCCATGTCGAGCAAGATCCGAAGACATGGTCGCAAACGGCTGAAGAAACCCTCAGCGGGGTTGCTGAATACGCCAAATCCCGCGGGATCTCGATCTCGGCCATATCCGTCACATCGCAGCGCGCGTCCCTGATCCCGATGGACGCGCAGGGGCAGCCGCTCCACCCGGCCATCATGTGGCAAGACAAGCGCACGATCGGCATCTGCGACCGCCTGGCCCGCGACTATGGCGTGCCGGCGCTGCATGAGCGGACCGGCCTGCGCATCAACCCGTTTTTTGTCCTCAACAAAATCATCTGGCTCAAAGAAAACGAGCCGGACCTCTTTGCCAGAACCCAACGGTTCATCGGCGTTCAGGACTATGTCATCTACCATCTCACCGGCCAATACGTAACCGACTGGACCCAGGCCAGCCGGACGATGCTGATGGACCTCAAAACGTTCCGCTGGGACGAGTCGCTGCTCAAGATCGCCAGCATCCGCGAAGACCAGCTCTGCGAACTGGTGCCGCCTGGCAGCGTCGCCGGCGGCCTGCGCGCCCGTCTGGCCCGCCGCTGCGGCCTGAATGTCAGCCTGCCGGTCATCGTGTCCGGCGGAGACCAGCAAAACGCCGCGATCGCGCTGGGTGTCACACGGCCGGGCATGGCTGAAGCCAATACCGGCACCGGCTCGTTTCTGCTCTCGTTTGCCAGCAAGCCGGTCTTTGACGCCAAGAACCGCGTCCTCTGCCAGGCGGCGGCCATCGCCGGCAGCTATGTCACGGAAACGCCCATCTTCAATACCGGCGCCATTCTGCGCTGGTTCCGTGAGCAGTTCTGCCCCGACCTGCGCCAGTTGCCCAATCCATATGCCCTGATGACCGCCGAGGCCGAGCAGGTCGCTCCCGGCAGCAACGGCGTGCTGCTGATGCCTCACTTCGAGGGTGCGGCCGCGCCCAACTGGGATCCGCATGCCAAAGGCCTGTTCTTCAATCTCGGCCTGGCAACCACACGCGGCATGATGATCCGGGCGATCTATGAGGGCATCGCCATGGAGATCGCGGCCAACCTGGACCTGATGCGCGACCTGACCGGCACGATCGACGCCGTCCATGTCGCCGGCGGGATGACCCGCGCCGACCTGTTCTGCTCAATTCAGGCCAGCGCCTACAACACCCGCGTGATCCGCCACGAAAATCCTGAAGCCAGTTCGCTCGGCGCATGCTGCAACGCCCTGGTCAGCCTCAAGGTCATTCCTTCAGCCGACGCGTTTTTCCGCCGGATGGCCGCGAGCCAGGACGCCTTCGACCCCGAGCCAGAATCCGTCGGCATTTACCGGCGCATCGGAGCCAAACGGCAAATGCTGTACCAGGCGCTGGCCCAGTCCGATGTTTACGAAGCTTTCATGGGTTCGGTCTGAACGCCTCGGACCGGCACCTCAAGCCAACACGAGCCTGCCCGGACACCCGGGCAGGCTTTTTCGTGCTTGACGACCCTTCTGCGGGTCATTGTGCAAGGTTCAGGTTGACATCTTTCATGGCATGCGCGTATAATTCGGGCATATTCAGGCTTCTGGCCGGTATCTCCTGCAGCCTGGCTGACCTGTTTTGCCAGATTCGCATGTTGACCGGTCAAGATTCCAATTATGGCACCAACCACGAACACAAGGAGGTCACATCATCATGCGCACCACTCGTTTACGTATCCTGTCCCTGATCCTCGCCCTGGGCCTGTTCGTCCTGGCCGGCTGCAGCGCCGGACCTACCAGCACGACGGCCGGAACGACAACCGCGAAGCCGGCAGCGGCGATCAAGATCGGCGGCATCGGCCCGCTGACCGGCGGCGCCGCCGTCTACGGTTCATCGGTCGCCAACGGCGCCAAGATCGCCATCGAGGAAGTCAACGCCCTTGGCGGCTTGCAGTTCGAACTCAAGTTCGAAGACGACGAGCACGACGCCGAGAAGTCGGTCAACGCCTACAACAGCCTGAAAGACTGGGGCATGCAAATCCTTTGCGGCACCGTTACCACGACGCCGGGCATCGCCGTAACCGCAGAGTCGTTCAAGGACCGCATCTTCACCTTAACCCCCTCCGCTTCCTCCACGTCCGTCATCGAAGGCAAGGACAACGTCTTCCAGATGTGCTTCACAGACCCCAACCAGGGGATCGCGTCCGCCCAATACATCGCGGAGAACAAGCTGGGCAGCAAGATCGCCATCATCTACAACAACGCCGACGCCTATTCGACCGGCATCTATGAGAAGTTCATCAGCGAAGCTGCCGGCAAGAACCTGGATGTCGTCAGCACCACGACATTCACCGACGACACCGCCAACGACTTCAACGTCCAGCTGACCGCCGCCAAGAACGGCGGCGCCGACTTGATCTTCCTGCCGATCTACTACCAGCCGGCCTCCCTGATCCTGACCCAGGCCGACGCGATGGGCTACGAGCCCAAGTTCTTCGGCGTCGACGGCATGGACGGCATATTGACCATGGAGAACTTCAACACCGAGCTCGCTGAGGGCGTGATGCTGCTGACCCCGTTCGCGGCTGACGCCACCGACGCACGCACCGTCGCTTTCGTCGCCAAGTACCAAGCCGCCTACAACGAACTGCCCAACCAGTTCGCGGCCGACGGCTACGACTGCATCTACGCGATCTACGAAGCCTGCAAGAAAGCCGGCGTCACGTCCGACATGGATGCCGCGGCCATCTGCGACAAGCTGATTGAAGCCTTTACGGCCGCCGATTTTTCCATCGACGGCCTGACCGGTGAGAACATGACCTGGGCTGCCACCGGCGAAGTCGCCAAGGCTCCCAAGGGCATGGTCATCGAAGACGGCGTCTACGTCGGCATGCAGAGCGGCAACTGAGTTTTCCGCCGACCGCCCTCCTATCGTTCAACGACCCGAAGAGAGGGCTGCCGTCCGGTACGGCGCCCTCTTTCTCACCTTTTGCCAGCATAGCGGCATTTTGTCTCGAGGTAGCCTATGACATTTCTTTCTTACCTGGTCAGCGGCCTGAGCCTGGGCAGCATCTACGCGATCATCGCCCTGGGTTACACCATGGTCTACGGGATCGCCAAGATGCTTAATTTCGCGCACGGCGACGTCATCATGATCGGCGGCTACATGTCTTTCGTGGCGACGGCCCACATGGGCTGGCCGCCATTGGCGTCGGTGCTCCTGGCGATGCTGGTCTGCACCGTGCTCGGCGTCCTGATCGAGCAGCTGGCCTACAAACCGCTGCGGACCGCGCCGTCGCTGGCCGTCCTGATCACGGCCATCGGGGTCAGCTACTTTCTGCAAAACGCCGCGCTCCTGATCTGGTCGTCCAACCCCAAGAGCTTCACCTCGGTCGTCCTGCTGCCCTCCCTCAAGCTGTTCGACGGTCAGCTGACCATCTCCAGCGTCGCGCTGGTCACGATCCTGGCCTGCGTGGCCATCATCATCGGGCTGACCTTTATCATCAGCAAAACCAAGATCGGCAAGGCGATGCGTGCGGTGTCTGAAGACAAGGAAGCGGCCCAGCTGATGGGCATCAATGTCAACCAGACGATCTCGGTCACCTTTGCCATCGGCAGCGCCCTGGCGGCCATCGCCGGCGTCCTGCTCTGTTCCGCCTACCCCATCCTCAGCCCGACCACCGGTGCCATGCCCGGCATCAAGGCCTTCACGGCAGCGGTGTTCGGCGGGATCGGCTCGATTCCGGGCGCGTTCTGGGGCGGCCTGCTGCTGGGCCTGATCGAGATCTTCGGCAAAGCCTACATTTCCACCCAGCTTTCCGACGCGATCGTCTTTTCGATCCTGATCCTGGTCCTGCTGGTCCGCCCGACCGGCCTGATGGGCCGCAAGATCAGCGAGAAAGTGTAGGTGACGGCGATGAAAATGACCAAACCCGGGCAGAAACGCCTGATCAGCAACGCCATCACCTACGCCATCGTCATCGTGGCCTATGTCCTGATCCAGATCCTCGACGGATCCGGCAACCTGACCAGCTCGCTGCGCGGCCAGCTGGTCCCGATCTGCGCCTACATCGTGATGGCAGTCTCGCTGAACCTGACGGTCGGCGTGCTCGGCGAATTGAGCCTGGGGCACGCCGGTTTCATGAGCCTGGGCGCGTTCAGCGGCGTCATCGTCTCGCTCGGCCTGCGGGACACGGTCAGCGCCGGTCCGCTGCGTCTGCTCGCCGCCCTTCTGGTCGGCGCCGTCATCGCCGGATTGTTCGGCTTTATCGTCGGCGTGCCCGCGCTGCGACTGCGCGGCGACTACCTGGCGATCGTGACCCTCGCCTTCGGCGAGATCATCAAGAACGTCATCAACACCCTCTATGTCGGCATCGGGCCGGACGGGCTGCGCATCAGCATGTCCGACCAGGCGTCGCTTGGCCTGGGCGAGTCCGGCACCGTGATCATGCGCGGGCCGATGGGGGCGGTCGGGGTCGACAAGCTGGCCAGCTTCGGCGCCGGCGTGATCCTGGTCCTGATTACCCTGGCCATCGTCCTGAACCTCGTCCACAGCCGCTCCGGCCGGGCGATCATGGCCGTGCGCGACAACCGGATCGCCGCCGAATCGGTCGGGATCAGCATCACGCGCTACAAGCTGACCGCCTTCATCATCTCCGCCGCGCTCGCCGGCGCGGCCGGCGCGCTCTACGCCTTGAACTATTCGACCGTCGTCGCCCGGAAATTTGACTTCAACACCTCGATCCTGGTGCTGGTTTTCGTCGTCCTGGGCGGAATAGGAAACATCCGCGGCTCGATCATCGCGGCGGCCGTGCTGACGGTTCTGCCGGAACTGCTGCGCGCGTTCAACGACTACCGCATGCTGGCCTATGCCGTCATCCTGATCCTGGTCATGCTGACCTCGAACAACGACCGGCTCAAGCAGCTGCGCTGGCGGATCAGGAGCTATTTCCAGCACAGCTCGCGGCGACAGGAGGCGGAACATGAATAATCCAGCCAAGATGGTCCCGGTTCCCAGCCGGGCGATTATCCCGGAACGGGATCTGGGTGTGACGCCCATCCTGGAGGTCAGCCACCTGGGTATCAACTTCGGCGGCCTGAACGCCGTCGAGGATTTCAACATCATCGTCGGCCGGACCGAAATCGCCGGCCTGATCGGCCCGAACGGCGCCGGCAAAACAACGGTGTTCAACCTGTTGACCAAGGTCTACCAGCCGACGCGCGGCGCCATCCTGCTCGACGGCAAGGACACGGCCGGCATGAGTACCATGCAGATCAACCAGGCCGGTATCGCCAGGACCTTCCAGAACATCCGCCTCTTCCAGGCGCTGAGTGTGGAAGACAACGTCAAGATCGGGCTGCATAACCAGTTCAAATACAGCACGCTGAGCGGCATCCTGCGCTTGCCCCGTTATTGGGACGCCGAGCGAAAGGCTCGCGAACAGGCGCTGGAACTGCTCTCCATTTTCAACATGGAACGGATGGCCAGCTACAAGGCCGGCTCGCTGCCCTATGGGGCGCAGCGGCGCCTGGAGATCGTACGCGCACTGGCCACCCGGCCTTCACTGCTGCTGCTCGACGAGCCGGCGGCCGGCATGAACCCGTCCGAGACCGAAGCCCTGATGGCCAACATCATCAAAATCCGCGACATGTTCCAGATCGCCATCATGCTGATCGAGCACGACATGCGCCTGGTGATGGGCATCTGCGAAGGCATCGCCGTCCTCAACTACGGCAAGATCATCGCCAAGGGCACGCCGGAGGAAATCCAGGCCAACCCCGCCGTGATCGAGGCCTACCTGGGCCAGAAGAAGGAGGCGTAAGCGATGCTTCGCGTCGATAACATCCATGTCTACTACGGCAGCATCCACGCCATCAAGGGCGTCTCCTTTTCGATCGAAAAAGGCGAGATCGTCACCCTGATCGGTGCCAACGGAGCCGGCAAGTCGACGAT
>JAAZFW010000188.1 GCA_012511525.1 Clostridiaceae bacterium | reverse complement strand
TGGACCATTACCTGGCCATGATCGAGAGCATCTACGACTGACCGCCCGGGCGGTTCATCGCACCCGAAAATCTGGCTTTGCACCTGCCAAACCGATCGGATGTCACAGGCGTCATGACACTGTGACATCTGAATATTTTTGTGTTGCTTTCGTTCAGAAGCTTAAAATTAGTTTATAATAAAATAAAATCGTAGCAGATCGCCTGATTCATATCTGGAATAATGGTCATCTGGGAAAGATGGCAGCGTGACCCTACAGGATGGTTATTAAATGACTGCAGGAAATGACCTATGTCCCGTCACCCTGATGTTTATTTTGTTATCCGAACGGCATTGGTTTGACTGACGGCTTCATATGCCGACAGAACATTTCAGTCGCCCGCCGGGCGGGCCGTTCAGGCAGACCGTGTTGATTCGTTGTTCAGGAGGATGTGCGTATGAAGCTTTTCGTCAAACCCAAGCCGTTATTCCAGGGTTTGTTCCTGTTCCTCATCGTCTGCCTGCTCGTCACGATGCTGCCGCCGATGGGAACCGGATCGGTTCAAGCCGCGGCGACAAGCGTCGCTTATTCGCCCCGCAAGCTGGAGCATGGCGTCCTGAACACGGCTTTATGCGATAGCAAACTGTTTTACAGCCAGTTTGTCAAGACTGCGTCCAGCTTCAACATCGCCCCTGTATTCGGGATCGACTACAACACCAGCTATCTTCGCCCCAGCATGAACAAAACATGGTACGTCGGCTACGACTACGACACCGGCCTTGAGACCGTACCCGTCCTGAACGACGTGCGCAAATCCGGCGGTTTGTATGTCAATTACCGCGCGACACTCTACAACCATTTGCATTCCAGCTTCAAGCACGAAGGACCGGCCAAGAAGCTCGGCTATCAGCACACGCGTCTCGTCCAGGCCTACGAGGAACTGGTCGGTTACAACAGCTGGGATCAGCCGGTGACTGGCTTTTACGACTATGGCGACGGGATGGGCTCCGGTGATTTCTCCCATGCGGTCAGCCCGGCATACGATGCCACGTACTTCAAACTGGGCCTTTTCACCTCCGGCTGCACCATTTGCGGCGATGCCGCCACCAGCCATGTCAGTGTCGCGCTGGCGGATAAAAAGGGCCCGAAGGTTCTTTCGGTCACCGTCACAGCCGGAACCATGAACGCCTCGGGTCTTCCTGTCGACACCGGCGTTGCCGATACGACTTTCAAGGCCGGCGACCTGGTTTATATCCATGTCAACTTCAACGAGTATATCCGCTTTGCCGACAACCGCAACACGCACGCCGATGTCCGTCTCAAGCTCAAGCTGTCCGATCTGGCCAACAACCAGGAAGTCGAGGGGCTTGAGGGTTGGGCGGACCTGGTGGCCCTCAAGAACAAGCAACTGGATTTTCTCCTGACGGTCCCTGCTGCCTTCAAAACCAGCGGCGGAAGCGAAACAAAAACGACCAACCACAAGATCACGGGCATCTCCGGAATCTACACCACCCTGGCCGGCGGAACGCTGACCAGCATCCTGACAGGCGGCAGCTGGCCGCTCAGGATCCTGGGTGCCAACGGGCAGGAACTGGGGGAAAGTGCGTTTAGCTTATTCACAGCCGAGGAACGGCAGAAACTGCTCACCAGCAAGTCCCTGGTCACCGACCTGGCGGGGAATTCCTGCGATGTGGCCGAATCCGCCTTCCCCGGTATCCAAAATCCGGCCATTTTAGACACCACACCCCCCCAGGTGCGCGATATCCAGCTTCAGGCGGACGGATCAGTCAACGGACGGGTCGGGCCCGGCAGCAAACTGACATTTTCCGCCTGGTTCACGGAAAAACTGGACCTGGCGTCCCTTGACGGCATCACGGCGACAATCAACATCCAGGATTTATCGGTGCCGGTCACCGTTCAGGCGGACAGCCGTCTGGACGAAGCGTACGGCGTCAACGGCGTCGCGGCGACGCGCATCACCTTCAAGCCGCTGCTGATCACCGAATCCATGCGGCCGCTGCTGTACCGGGACGGACAGTTTTTGCGGGTCGCCCTTGAGAGCATCCAGTTTGCCAACGGCGCGGCCGACCTTTGCG
>JAAZFW010000019.1 GCA_012511525.1 Clostridiaceae bacterium | reverse complement strand
TTTCGACCCTGTCGATGGTCCAGATGGGCCATGTCTACAAGAACCTGATGGTCAATGTGCGCGGCTTCAACAGCAAGCTCCAGGACCGGATGCGGCGCATCTTTGCCGAAGCGACCGGCAATCCGGATCAGGAACGGGCAAGTCACCTGCTCGCGCTGACTGCCGGCTCGCTCAAGCTGGCGATCACGATGGAACTCTCCGGCGCGACGCTGAATGAAGCCCGCCAGGCACTGGACAAGCACCAGGGGTTTGTGCGCCAGGCTCTGGACGATCTGACAAGGGGGCAATAACCATGACAACCAGAACATTTAACTTGAAGAGCGCTGGCTGCACCGTTTCAGGGCAGCTGAACCCGGATGAGCAGCATCTGGCGCTGAGCGTCACCTACCCGGACGGCTCGCACCTGGCAGCCACCTTGCGGGACGGCTGCCAGAATCCCGGCAAACTGGGCCGAAGCAGTCTGCATGTTCCTTCAGGACAATGGCCGTTCTTTTCGGCAAAAACAGTCATTGAGTACCTGGAGCCGGGCGACGGGCAACTGGCCGTGCTTCTGCGAACGCCTTTAGGCGAAGCAGCCAAATGCGTCTACCGGCTGGACTTCCTGGAGGAAGAACAAGCGGTTCTGGTCCGTACCTGGTTTGAAGGCGGCCTGCCGTTTATTGTCCAGCAGCTGCGCTGGCTGGATTTCCAGATCACCGCAACCGATCTGGATCAATACAGAGCCGGTCTGCCCGCCTGGCAGGGAACGGTCGGCGCCATGCCCGAGCCGCTGTCCTTCGCCGATTTTGTCGCCCTCAAAAACGACGGCAACGCTTTCGCACTCTGTAACAGCGGCCGCGTGCTGCTGGCGCCGGGCCAGGGACAGCCTCGGCTGGCCGCCTTTGCCGACCTGCTCCAATATCAGGACGATCTGCTCCGATTCTCGCCAAACGAGCCGCTTTCCGCCTGGATCTGCCTGGCGCCCTGGGCAGGGACCGACGCATTCCTGAAACAGCGCGACCGGCTGGCGGAACGTTTTTTCAATTTGCTGCCTCAATCACCTGCCGCCGCTGTCGGCCGCACGGTCGACATCCAGGCTGGCGAGCTCAATGTCCGGCTTGACTGGCAAGACCATGGCCTGCTTCTGGCTTCGATCGGGGGCGCACTGCCGGTTTACGAGCAGGGCACACCCCAGGCGCTGGTCACGCTGCAGGTTCTGGATCTGAAGACGGGTCAGGTTAGTCAGCTGACGTCGGCACAAGGCTGGCAATCCGTGACGGTCGCACACCAGCCGGACCGCTGGGTCTTTTCCCTGGTCCGGCCCCTGATCGACAACCGGCCGGCCGACCATTTCACGTTGCAGTTGACGGCCCTGGCGCGGCCGGAGCAAAACCAGGTCGCATGGCAGGTCGATGTGCTCAACCAGAACCCCGGCTTGAGCGTCCTGTCCTGTGATTTTCCGCTTCTGGCCTTCCGACAGGGGGACTGGGACCTGTTCCTGCCCAAAACCTCCGGCGTGTTGCTGCGCGACGCGGCCCGCCATGGCAGCCACCTGGCCGCCATCTATCCGGCCTACACCTTGTCCATGCCCTGGTATGCCATCTGGCAGCCGGGACGGTCCGGCCTGAACGGCTTCTACTGCGGCGCGCACGACCCGGACGGTTGCCGCAAGGACCTGTCCAGCACGACGCTGGCGGGCAGCGCGTCCGGCCGCATTCGCATCA
>JAAZFW010000187.1 GCA_012511525.1 Clostridiaceae bacterium | reverse complement strand
GGGCGCTGGCTGCCAGCTTGTTACGAGGCATCGGAAAATGGATGCCCTCAATCCACTTTTCGGGTGCCGGTGCCATCAAAACAGCTTTTTCCGGTATGCGGACGCCTTGCGAATCAGGGCGTCGGCTTCAGCTTCGGAAGCGACATGCAGCGCGTAGAGCACGCCCTCCGGCTCCAGGTTTTCCAGCAGGGCGTCCAGATCCTCCGGGACGATGTGGATATAAATCATTTTGCCTGCCTGCTGGATGCGCTTGAGGACATCAAGCCAATGGGCCGCGGTCGGTTTGCCCGCGCCATAGACCCATTGAATGCCCTTAAGGGGCTCGACTGCAAGCAGCGTGTCCAGGTGCCGGAGTGCATCCGGCCCGTCAAGGTGGAAAATGCTGGCGTCCAGAAAATCCAGCTCCGCCAGTAATTCATCGACGACCAGCTCTTTGAACATCGCGTTTGAAATCAGGGCAGCGAAATCGCAGCTGGTTACGTACCACCGTTTGGGGTGCCAGACGCTCATCCAGTTCGTCGATCCGCGCTGGTAGCGGGTTGTGATCCGGTAGAGGTCTTCGAAGACTGTTTTGAAGCCGTCAAACAAGCCCATCACAGCCCGTTTTACATCGTCAGGGCGTTCCACGGTGTCAAAGCAAAGCTGCTCGGGGCCCAGCATCGAAACCAGGGCGTCGGCGCCCGGATGAATATCGGTCACGCCCACCAGGTACTTGTCCCGGGCATCCGCGACTGCTGCCTCAGTCATTTCGACCATTTTACGATAATAGGTGTTATTCGTGTCCAGGACCAGGTCCGCATAGGCATCGAAGTCGATCTCATGGTACTTGGACCAGCTGGTGCCCTCGCTGAACGCCAGGCCGACGCCATAAAAAGCGGCGAATACGTCCGGGCCTAGGTTGGGCGAGTATATCGGCAGCGCCTCGGCGCCAAAATAGGTGTTCTGGAAGCGATGATTGACCTGCTTCAGCACGTTCTCAGTGTCAAACCAGCGATCTTTTTGGCTCACATACGTTACCGGTGCGGGTCTTTTGCCCTGCTTGCGGTCCTTGGGTGCCGTGATCGCCAGCAGCGGCCGGTCGTGGTTTTCCCGCGCCCAGTATTCCAGGTAGCGGGTTTGGATCGAGTCCCAATTCTCTTTGTAGCGCATGAGGTAACCTCCCCGGAAAAAAGATCGCGTCCAAACGCGCTGCAGTTTTAAGCATACCATGCGCCGCCCGGGCGGTAAAGCAAAAGCCCGCCGTCTTTCCTTTTGGTATAATGATGGAAACGTGCGGTTTGCGGCCGGACTGCCCGGGCAGGGGCCGCGCCGGCAAGTGAGAGGCAGCCATGGAGAAACCGGGAGAACCCCTGCGCCAGGAACCCCTTCGCCAGTCCGACCAGTTCTGGACGGACTCGCGCGGCATCCGGCGTAACCAGCAGCTGACGCGCCAGCTGAACCTGATCGATATCGAGATTCTCGATCACGGCTATTTTATCGGCGACCTGCAATGGAACCAGTTCAACGTTATGTCGCCGTTTGGCCGCATCTATTACATGATCGCCGACCGGGGCTATCTGGAGACCGAACAGGGGCGGATGGACCTGCTGCCGGGGCACATGTACCTGATCCCGCCTTACACACGCGTCAATCTGCGCACCGACAGGCGCATCGAGAAGTTCTATTTTCATGTCACCTTGAAATACGCCGGCGTCGATGTCCTGGAGGGCATCAACCGCTGCTTTTGCCTGCCGCTTGACGACCGTTTGCTCTCGGACGTCATCGCGACCTTCAGCGGCAGTTCGCTGCCCGACCTGCTCCAGCTGCGCGCCTTGACCAGCCTGACCTTGTCCGAGTTCCTGCGCCGCTCTCTGCCGGATCTCAGCCAGCGGCTGGCCCTGGCCAGCACCTACCGCGAGGTTAACGCCTACATCGAGCATCACCTCTCGGCCAGCCTGACCGGCCGGGATGTCTGCCAGGCGCTGGGGTTGCCCTATGAGTCGGTTCGCCGCTCGTTCCGGCACGACAACGCGATCACGTTCAACCAGTACATCAAGGGGCGCCTGATCCAGGAGGCATCCAAGCAGTTGCTGCTGACCGATCTTACCATCCAGCAGATCGCCGCCGGCCTTGGCTTTAGCGACGAATTCTACTTTTCCCGCCTG
>JAAZFW010000186.1 GCA_012511525.1 Clostridiaceae bacterium | reverse complement strand
GATCGATATGGCCTGGCTTACCGCTATTCCAACGCGTCCGGGACTTGTGTCGCGGTCCGGATCCCGATCGACTACTCCGCCTACGAGAGCACCTGACCCGGTCAGACCGCATGGCACTCTTTTGCCTTTTTTGTGACATATCCGCTTTTTTGTGGGCAATTGTCCTATATATCATAACCTTGTCCCATATCGTTTTGGTTTGTTTGCCGGTATACTTAAAAGTGTTTCAAGGCGTTTATTCATATTTGCCATTCTATCAGGAAAAGAGGTTGCGTCATGCGGCAAAAAGAACAGTCTGTTCCGCTCCGGCTGTCACCGAGAAAACGGCAGCTCAAAAAGATCCTGGTCAACACCGATTTGTACTTACTCATCCTGCCGGCGCTCGCGGTGCTGTTCATCTTCCGATACTTACCGATCTACGGCATCCAGATCGCCTTCAGGGACTACAACATCCGACTGGGTGTCGATGGCAGCCCTTGGGTCGGTCTGAAGCATTTCCGCATGCTGTTCAATTCGCCTGACTTTTTCCGCATCTTCCGGAATACACTCCTGTTCAACTTCTACCGGCTCCTGTTCCAGTTTCCGATCCCGATCATCATGGCCCTGGCCATCTACGAAGTAAAAAACCGTATCTTTAAGCGCTCGATCCAGACCCTCAGCTACCTGCCCCATTTCCTATCCTGGGTGGTTATCGGCGCCATCTTCATGAATCTGCTTTCAACCCAGGGCATGATCAACTCCATCATGCGCATGTTCGGCCAGGAGCCGATTGTCTGGTTGGCCGAATCGCGCTATTTCCGCTCCCTGCTGGTCATCTCGGACGCCTGGAAGAACTCCGGCTGGGGCTCGATCGTCTACCTGTCGGCCATCATGTCGATCGACACCGACCTCTTTGAGGCGGCACGCGCCGACGGTGCTGGTGTTTTCCGGCGTATGTGGCACATCACGCTGCCGGGTATCCGACCGACCATCTTCTTCATCATCATGCTGCGCCTTAGCGCGTTGCTCGGATCTGCTGTTGAACAGATCCTGGTGCTGTACAGCCCGGTCGTCTACGATGTCGGCGACGTGATCAGCTCGTATGTCTACCGTGTCGGCCTGACCAACATGAAGTACAGCTACTCCTCGGCCGTCGGTCTCTTCTCGTCGGTGATTGGCTTCATCCTGCTGATCAGCGCCAACTATGCGTCCCGCGCCTTTGGCGAGCGGACCTTGTGGTAAGGAGGGCACCATGAGCGTTATTCAAAGCAGCGGCGACAAGGTCTTTCGCTTTTTCAACTACATCGTGCTGGCCATCATCGGCATCATCTGCCTGTTCCCCTTCATGAATGTGCTGGCCAAGTCGCTCAGTGCCGAAGGGTTTGTCGTGGCCGGTGAGGTCTTCCTACTGCCGAAGGGCTTCAACGTCAAGGCGTACATCTATATCCTGACCAACCAGAGCTTCTGGCGCAGCATGGGCAACTCCGTCTATGTCACCCTGGCCGGCACGGCGCTGAACACGATCCTGACCTTGTTTGTGGCCTATACCGTCTCGCGCAAGCACGTCGTTGGCCGCAGCCTGATCATGTTCCTGTACATCTTCACCATGATGTTCTCCGGCGGCATGATCCCCACTTATCTGGTGGTACGCCAGTTCCAGCTGGTGGATAAACTGGAAGCTTTGTACATTCCTGGCCTGGTGTCCGCCTTCAACCTGACGATCATGCGCAATTATTTCGCCACCATCCCGGACAGCCTCGAGGAATCCGCCCGCATTGACGGGGCCGGCAACCTGCGCATCCTGTTCCGGATCATGATCCCGCTGGCCCTGCCAAGCATCGCCACCATCTCGTTGTTTGTCATGGTCGGTTACTGGAATGACTACCTTAATCCCTTAATCTACATCACAAGCACGAGCAAGCGGACGCTGCAGGTCTTCCTGCGCGGTGTTGGCAACGCATCGAAAGACATCAACATGAACGACTTCGATTCCCTGTCCGATCTTAGCCTGGAGACGATCCGCGGCGCAACCGTCTTCGCCGCAACGTTCCCTATTCTGCTCGTCTACCCGTTCTTGCAGAAATATTTCGTCGCCGGCGCGACGGTCGGAGCCGTCAAGCAATAAGGATGAAGACCCTGAGTCTGCCAGATCCAATCTGACAGGCCCAGGGGATTCAGATAGCCCGCTGCAGGATTTGCAGCTAAGGAAGCCCAATCAGAAAGAAGGAGGATTTAAGCATGCACAATCGGATCAGAATCATCGCGCTACTGGTGGCTGTGTTGCTGGCGTGTTCGTTGCTGGCGGCCTGCTCTGGTGGTACGACAACAACGACAACCAGCCAAGGCGGAACCACCACCACGAAGTCCGGGACCACGACAACCGGAACCACCGCCCCCGGTCCCAAGCCGAGCATCACCATGTACGGCCCCTCGAACGTCGAGGAGTTCCCGGCTGGTGAAGACGAGAACAACAACAAGATCATCAACTACATCAAGGAAATGACCGGCTATGACGTCACCTGGATCATCGCGCCGCGCGACAACGGCCGTGAAGCCATGAACATGATCATGG
>JAAZFW010000185.1 GCA_012511525.1 Clostridiaceae bacterium | reverse complement strand
TGGGACAAAGCCAGCGGCCGGCCGGTCCATCCGGCGATTGTCTGGCAGTGCCGCCGGACCGCGTCGCTGTGCAACCGGCTCAAGGAAGCCGGCCTGGAAGCCGAGATCCGGGCGCGGACCGGCTTGGTCATCGACGCGTACTTCACAGCGACCAAGCTGATGTGGCTTTTGGAGACGATGCCCGGCCTGCGCGAACGGGCCGAGAGAGGCGACGTGCTGGCCGGCACGATCGACAGCTGGCTGATCTGGCACTTGTCGGGCCGGCGATGCCATGTGACGGACCGCAGCAACGCTTCGCGCACCATGCTGATGAACCTGCTAAGCGGCGACTGGGATGATCTGCTGCTTAAGGAGCTGGCGATTCCGCGGGCCATGCTGCCGGACATTGTCCCGTCTTCCGGGGTGATCGCCCCGCTCGACCCCATGATCCTGCCGGGAAACCTGCCGATCTGCGGTGTTGCCGGTGACCAGCAGGCCGCCTTGTTCGGGCAGGCCTGCTTTGAACCGGGCATGACCAAGAACACGTACGGGACCGGCTGTTTTCTCCTGATGTACACGGGCGGACAGCCGGTGCGCTCCGGCCATGGCCTGCTCACGACTGTGGCCTGGGATTTGGGCAACGGGCCGGAATACGCCCTCGAAGGCAGCGTGTTCAACGCCGGGTCGGCGATCCAGTGGCTCAGGGACAGCCTCGGCCTGATCCGAAGCGCGCCCGAGTGCGACCTGTTGGCCGAGTCGGTCCCCGACAGCGGCGGCGTCACGTTCGTGCCTGCTTTTACCGGCCTGGGCGCGCCCTACTGGGACATGCAGGCCCGGGGCATGCTGGCAGGGCTGACCCGCGGCAGCGGCCGCGAGCAGATCGCCCGTGCCGTGCTCGAGTCCATCGCGCACCAGAGCCTGGACGTGCTGTCCTGCATGCAAGCTGACGCGCGCTGCCCGATTCCCGTCCTGCGCGTCGATGGCGGCGCCAGCGTCAGCAACCTGATGATGCAGTTCCAGGCCGATATCAGCGCGATCGAAGTCGACCGCCCGCAGCTGACCGAAACCACGGCCTTCGGCGCTGCCTGCCTGGCTGGCCTGGCGGTCGGCGTCTGGCCCGATCTGGCATCGGTCGCGGCCATCCGGAAGGTCAACCATATTTTCAAGCCGTCCATGGACGAGGGCGAGCGCCAGATGCGGCGCGGTGCCTGGAAGCATGCCGTCGCGACCGCCCGGGCCTATGCCCGGCCAGGTTGCCTGGCGGACCAGGATCCGCAGCTTTGACCCAGCCGCGGCGCCGTCAGCTCTGGGCCGCCATCGCCTGCTGCGGCCTGCTGGCCGCAGCTGTTGTCCTGGCATTTCCGCTTGCCCTGGATCGTTTCGCACGCACCGCGGTTTACCCTGTCGATGCGAACGTCGACCCCGCAGGCCAGGCGGTGATCGTGGCCGGGTCTTCACCCTCCGCCGCAAGCTACACGCTGCTTCGCGCTTCGCTGGCGTCCGCCGGTTTACCCAGCGTTTACCTGCCGGCCGGATCCGCGGATTCGCTCGATGATATCGTGGTGCAAACCGCGGCGGCGACCGGCTGCGAGCGGCAGTCGATCTGGCTGCTTGGGTTTGGCGACCAGGCCGCCAAGCTGCTTCAGGCGGCACCGGCGCTCGGTATTCGCGGCCTGGCCCTGATCGCGCCTGAGAACGGTTTGGTACCCGGTCCTCCGGCGCATGACCTGATCCTTTTGACCGGCCCCGATGCCAACCGTTATTGGCCGCGCTTTTTCGAGCAGCTGACCGGTGAAGACGCAACCGTGTTCACCGGCATCGAGTCGCCGCTGAGCGGGGGTGTCATGGTCCAAAGTGCAGACGGGCGCGTCAGCCTGGTTCAGTTTGCCGGTCTGGCAGCTGAACTGGGGCGCTTTTCGCCGCCCTTGCTGGCCGAACTGGCCGCACAGATCCGCGACAGGCAGCCGGCGGGGGAAGCGGCGGCCGGCCTGGCTGCCGCCGCAGGCCGGACAGCCTCCGCAGGACTGCTGCGCGCGGTTGCCGCGTGCGTGCTGCTGCTGCTGGCCCCGCTTGCCGCCGCGCTGATCGCACCCGGCAAACCATCTGACGAACGCCAGGTTTTTGCGGCCTGGCCCGGTGAGCTGGCCATGGGCTTGACAGCCCTGCTGCTGTCCGCCTCCGGAGCCTGGCTGGCCGAGCATATCGGCGCCGGCCGGATATCCTGGCCGGCCGTTTTCCTGGTGCTTTTTCCAGGCTGGCAGGGCTGGCTCCATCTCTCGTGGCGGGCGCTGGTCGCCCGCCGGGCCGATTCGGTCCAGATCCGCTCCGCCTGGCCGGAATGGCTGCCGGGCGCCGTCTGCCTCCTTGTCCCGGTTATGCTCGGCCTCGTGCTGGCGCATGTCCCCGGCCTGGCCCTGCACGGCTGGAGGCTGTTGCTCTTTGCCGCCCTGATCCTGTTCAACCTCCCGCTCGGGCGCGATAACGCCTCATGGCACCCGGTTCGGTCTGCCATTGCGCTGACGGCGACGGTTGCCGCGGCCGCTGCCGGGGGATGGATCTGGCTGGCTGCCGGCCTTTTGATCCTGGCAGCCGTGTATTGGGGCCGGCGGACCGGCCGCGCCCTGCAGACGCAAAAGGTGCTGGCGGCCCTGGTTTCATCGGCCAGCGTGACGGTGCTGAGCTGGGCGCTTCTTATACCCTGACTCTGGCCCGGACACGGGCAAAAATCTATTTGACAAGCCACCCCGGCGATGATAAGATAACCCGGTGACCGCATCAACCGGGCTTAAAATGCTGCGCTTCGCGCACTGCCTGGGCTGGGCGAGACTGATTACAGGAGGGAAACATATTATGTACGCTGTTATCGCGACAGGCGGCAAGCAGTACCGGGTTTCGGTCGGCGACGAGCTGTTCATCGAAAAAATCGTTGGTGAATCAGGCGATGCCGTCCAGTTTGACCAGGTCCTGGCCTATTCGGACGACGAAAGCCTGAAAGTCGGCGATCCGTGCCTGGAAGGCGCTGTTGTCGACGGGGAGATTGTCAAGCAAGGCAAGCAGAAGAAGATCATCGTTTTCAAGTACAAGGCCAAGAAGGGCTACCGCAACAAGAACGGCCATCGGCAGCCATACACCCGCGTCCGCATCACGAAGATCAATGCCTGACTTGTCAGGCAGCAGCCGGCAGCGCAAGCGGCCGCCGCACGCACGTTGAGATGATTACGATAACCCTGCAGCATGATCCGGATGGCTGGATCGAATCGTTCTGCGCGTCGGGACATGCCGGATACGCCGCAGACGGTCCGGACATCATCTGCGCCGCCGTCTCGGTTCTGGCGCAGACCGCCATCGGCAGCCTGCAGGAGCTGGCCGGCATCGACCCGCCGCGGCAGTTGGAAAACGGCCTGATCCGATTCGGATTGCCGCAACGGGCAGGACTTGCCGCTTCACAGATCCAAACGGCAACGATCCTGATGCAATCTTTGATCATCGGATGCAAGCAGATCCAGGCCAGCTATGGCAGCCGCTACATTCGTTTTCGGCACAGACAAGACCAAGGAGGTCCTGCAAGATGATTTACATTGATTTACAGCTGCTGGCTCATAAAAAAGGTGTCGGCAGCACCCGCAACGGCCGCGACTCCGAGTCCAAGCGGCTTGGAACCAAGAAGGGCGATGGCCAGCAGGTGCTGGCCGGCAACATCTTGGTTCGCCAGCGCGGCACGAAAATTCACCCGGGCGAGAATGTCGGCCGCGGTTCGGACGACACGCTGTTCGCCAAGATCAGCGGCCAGGTCAAGTTCGAGCGCATGGGCAAAGACAGGAAGCAAGTCAGCGTTTATCCTGCTTCCTGAAGGTAAAGAGCAGGGCACGGCGCCTGCCCGGCCGTTGATGGCCGGGCAGGAAGCCGTTCGTCCGGCCGCGTAAACGGCCGGATTTTTTTATCAGGCGGAGGGTTAAACTGTGTTTATTGACCGCGTGCGCATGACTGTCAGCGCCGGTGACGGCGGCGACGGCGCCGTATCGTTCCATACCGAGAAATATGTGCCCAACGGCGGGCCCGACGGCGGCGACGGGGGGCGCGGCGGCGACATCGTCTTTCTGGCCCGCAGCGGCCTCAGTACGCTGCAGGCTTTTCGTTACCGGCGCAAGTTCCAGGCGGAGCACGGCCAGAAGGGCGGCACGCGCAAGCAATATGGGCGTAGCGGCCAGGATATGGTGCTGGACGTGCCTGTCGGCACGCTGGTCAGGGAGGCTGAAAGCGGCCACATCGTGGCAGACCTGGTCGAGGACGGCCAGCGTGTTGTCATCGCCAGGGGCGGCCGGGGCGGCAAGGGCAATGTCCATTTCGCCAACAGCGTCCGCCAGGCGCCGCGTTTTGCGCGAGCCGGCGAAGCCGGGGACCAGCTTGACTTGATCGTCGAGCTCAAGCTGATCGCGGATGTCGGCCTGGTCGGCCTGCCCAATGCCGGCAAGTCGACACTTCTGTCTGTCGTGTCTGCGGCCAAACCCAAAATCGGAAATTACCCGTTCACAACCATCGAACCCGGGCTGGGCGTGGTCGCGGTCGGTGACACCAGCTTTGTCATGGCGGACATCCCCGGCCTGATCGCCGGCGCCCACACCGGTTTAGGGTTGGGCCTGGCGTTTCTGCGCCATATTGAGCGCACGCGGCTGCTGCTGCATGTCGTCGACATGTCGCCCGATTCGGGCAGCGAACCGCTCGAAAGCTTCGACCAGATCAACGAAGAACTGGCCAGCTATGACCCGGCCCTGGCCAGCCGCCCCCAGATTGTCGCGCTGAACAAGATCGACCTGGCCGACACAAAGAAGGTCAGCCAGACCGAGCAAGCGCTCCGTGAGCGGGGCTATACGGTCTTTCCGATCTGCGCGCCGATCGGGGAGGGTGTGACGCCATTGATTCAAGCAGTGGCATCTGCCGTCCGTTCCCTGCCTCCGGTCCAGCTGTTCGATCCTGAAAAGGAGAGAACCCTCTATCGTCTGGAGACCGGTCCGCTGTTCGAGATCCAAAAGGACGGATCCGTCTATCGGGTCAGCGGCGAGTGGATTGAGAACCTGGTCCGTTCCACGAATTTCGACCAGCACGAATCGCTGCACTACTTCCAGCGCCTGATCCGGCGCAAGGGTGTCATCGAGGATCTGGAAAAAGCGGGGATCCAGGAAGGCGACGTGGTCAATCTGGCCGGTTTCGAGTTCAACTATTACGAGTAATCGCATGGATAAGGAGAATCCCATGATCAGCAGCAAGCAGCGCGCCTGGCTCAGATCCCGCGCCAACACGATGGACGCCGATTTCCATGTCGGCAAGGAACCCTGGAATCCGGCGATGGCCGACAGCCTCGCCGAACTGCTCTCAACCCACGAGCTGGTCAAGGCCGTCGTCCTCAAGAGCGCCACGGAGCCCGTGCGGTCGATCGCCGCAAAGGCAGCCGAATCGGTTGGCGCCGACATCGTCCAGGTGATCGGGCGGCGCTTTGTCCTCTACAAGCCTTCCGAGAAACTGGCCCGCCTGGGCAAGTCGCTGCCGCTGCCACTGTAACATTTGCTGTGGTCAGATGCGGATCAAACCGGTATAATGGTTTTATCTTGTGAAAGCGAGGGCTTTAGCGTGAAGAAATACGTATGCAACTTGTGCGGCTATGTCTACGACCCCGAAGCGGGCGATCCGGACAACGGTGTTGATCCGGGTACGGCTTTCGAGGATCTTCCGGAAGACTGGGTTTGCCCGCTATGCGGTGCCAGCAAGGACGACTTCAGCCCGGAAGACTGATCGAAACACAGAACGGTGAAGGCGCATCCATTTTTGGATGCGCCTTCACAACGCTGTGAAAGGAGTGGAACCACCATGACTGTATTGCCCATCGGCGACAGGATTTTCGAAGTCGGCGCCAGCCATCCGGACCGCCAGCTGTTCGACTGCCTGATGCCGACGCCCCATGGGACAACCTATAACGCCTACCTGATCGAGGGCAGCGAGAAAACCGCCCTGATCGACGCGGTCGATCCGCTTAAAACCGATGTCCTGATGAACAACCTGACGGAGGCCGGCGTCGAGAAGATCGACTACCTGATCACACTGCACACCGAGCAGGACCATTCCGGCTCTAACGCGGCTGTGCTCAACCGCTACCCCATGGCGCAGGTCGTGGGCAGCGAAAAGGTCCGGGAGATGCTGGCGACACACCTGAATTTCGACCCTGCCAAGGTCCGGGTCGTCAAAGAAGGGGAGAAGCTCTCCCTGGGTGACAAAACGCTGCAATTCACCCTGATTCCCTTCGCCCACTGGCCGGACAATACGATGGTCTGGCTGGAAGAGGACCGCATCCTGTTCTCCAGCGACCTGTTCGGCTCACATTACGCGACGCCCAAAGCCTTCGCGACATCCAGTGCCGAACAGCGCGTGGCCGCCAAGGCCTACTATGCCGAGATCATGATGCCGTTCCGCCAGCAGATCATGCGCTACACCGCCAGGGTGCGCCAGATGAACCCACGCCTGATCGCCCCGGCGCACGGACCGGTCTGGTACAACCCGGACATGATCTTGAGCCGGTACGAGAAATGGACTGGCGACGGTGTGAAGCGGCTGGTCACCATCCCCTATATCAGCATGCACGACAGCACGCGCCTGATGGTGGAGCGCCTGGCGGTCAAGCTGTCCGCCCAGGGCCTGTCGATCATCTGCCGCGACCTGGGCCAGCAGCCGGACAGCCTGAGCCTGGAAACCGGCCATTTCATCATGGACCTCGTCGACGCGGCCGCGGTCATCCTGGCGACGCCGACCGTTCTGGGCGGCCCGCACCCCAACATGGCGTACGCAG
>JAAZFW010000184.1 GCA_012511525.1 Clostridiaceae bacterium | reverse complement strand
CAGCAGTCAAAAAACTGCGCCAGCAGGGCCGCGCTGGCCGCCCCGACCGGGCTGTCTTCGTGCAGGAAGAACTCGGCGTCACGTTTCTGGTTCATTACTCTTGTCCCTTGCCTCGGTTGTCCATGTCGATTCGTCTCAATAAAGGAAGCTGTCATTACCGCTGTGCCAGGATCGATCACAACATGTCGAAGACGCGCACATGGTCGACAACAAAGGCATCCGGCAGGACGACCTTCTTCAGCGCTTCAGAAGGCTGATCGCCGGTGCGGTAACCTTGGCATTCGGTGGAAATCAGGATGAACTGGTCCGTGTGCGACACTGCCCGGCAGGCTTTGTGACCAGTCTGGATCCCGTCGTAATAGAAGGTGTATCCGTCCGGTTCCCAGAGCACGCCAAATGCGTGAAATCCGTCGTCGAAGAAAACATCGCTGCCTGGCTCGCGCACCGGTTCGTCCTTGTGGTCGGCACCATAGCCGCCCCAGTGCAGCATCGGCTGGGTTACCCAGCCGGGCCGGAACGATTCCATCACGTCCACCTCGACACCAGCGATAGCGGGATCCGGACAGCAGCCGATGATCGGGGATTGGAGCCAGAACGCGCTCCACCAGCCCGGTTGCTTTTGCAGCTGGCAGCGGCATTCGTAATAGCCGTAGCGGTGCAGGAATTTGTGTTGCTTGAATTCCGCAATCGGCCAGGTGAACTTGCCGTAACGGCCGTTGGCCGGCGCCTCGTCCATGAAGTTGTAACCGGTTTGCAGGTGCGGCGAATAGTACTGACCGTCTTTTTCGACCAGGTTCAGATGCACGCAGCTGTCACCGGGCAGCTCGACACCTTCCGTGCTGAACGTCGGGTGACGTTCGTGCATCAAGTGCAGACGGAAGTCCCACTTGCTCCGGTCCAGTTCGAATCCGTCGAACTCGTCGGCCCAGGCAAGTTTCCACTGTTTTCCGTCCGGCAAAAGACTCGGTGCATGTTGGGCGACGAAATACTGCTGCATGGTCTTATCCTCCCAAATAGATCGTGAGATGGCTGGGTTCAGTTTAGCACAGCGTGCCAGTCAGGTACAGGATAGACGCACGAAACAGAGTTCTCAAGGATAGGCCGCCGGCTTGATGACGCCAAACCCGATGGTGTATCATGAAACCATCGTTTCGATAATAACTGCCTTGCAAGGAGGCCCTATGCCGACACCCAGCCATTTGATCGATGTTACAGCCAACCATGAGCCAGGATACCATCCCCTGATGCACTACGAAAACTGGCGCGTCGCTGTTTTCAACCAAGATCCGGCCCGCAACCTGGACACCCTGTCCTACCTGGAATACCACGGCCTGACGGACGAGGTCTTTGTCCTGCTCCAGGGCCGCTGCGCCCTGATCGTTGCCGAAGGATCGGACAAGCCTGGCGAGATCCATGTCACCGAGATGGAGCCCAACACCTGCTACAACATCCGCAAAGGGGTCTGGCATGCCCTGATCCTGCAGGACCAGGGTATCGTCCTGATCGTCGAGAACCAGGATACCAGCAGGGACAACAGCGGCTACTATACGCTGACCGAACAGGACAAGGCGGCGATACGCGCCAAAGTCGAGGCGGTTCTGGCCTGATCCAACCGATACGGACAGCACCGGGCTGATGGATTACCATTGGCCTGATGATCAAACCTGGCCCGTCCAGGAGATGAAAGGACAACTGCTTATGAAAAAACCAACCGCATACACCTTCTGGCTGGTGACCGGATCCCAGGGCCTTTACGGTGAGGAGACCCTGGCCCAGGTCGACCGCGACTCCCGCGTGATCGCCGAGCATCTGGACGGGGACGCCAGCATCCCAGGACGCGTCGTCTTCAAGCCCGTGGTCAAATCGTCCGACGAGATCCAGGCCGTCTGCGAAGCGGCCAGTCTCGATCCGCTCTGCGCCGGCGTGATCACTTGGATGCACACCTTTTCCCCGTCCAAGATGTGGATCGCCGGGCTGCGCGTGCTGACCAAGCCACTGCTGCAGCTGAACACGCAGTTCAACCGTGAGATCCCCTGGGACAGCATCGACATGGACTTCATGAACCTCAACCAGTCGGCGCACGGCGACCGCGAGCACGGTTTCATCCTGACCCGGCTTCGCAAGAACCGTCCGGTGGTCGTTGGCTACTGGCAAGATGAAATCACCAAGCGCCGCATCGGCGCCTGGGCCCGGGCCGCGATCGGTTTCGCAGATGGCAAAAAACTCAAGATCGCCCGTTTTGGCGACAACATGCGCGAAGTCGCGGTTACCGAGGGCGACAAAGTGGAAGCCCAGATCCGCCTGGGCTGGCAGGTCAACGGCTACAGCCTCGGCGAACTGGCCGACGCCGTGCAGGCGGTTTCGGAAGCGGATATCGAAGCCCAGATGCAGGCCTATGCGGCTGTCTATGACCAGGCGGCCGGCCAACCCGGCGCTGTTCGTTACCAGGCCCGGATCGAGGTCGCCCTGAAACGATTCCTGGCTGCGGGCGGCTTTGCCGGCTTCACCACCACGTTTGAGAACCTGGCCGGCCTTGAGCAGCTGCCTGGCCTGGCTGTCCAGGACCTGATGGCCCAAGGTTACGGCTTCGGCGCGGAAGGCGACTGGAAGATGGCCGCCCTGCTGGCCGTGATGAAGAAAATGAGCGTCGGTATGGACGGCGGCACCTCGTTCATGGAAGACTACACCTACCACCTGGAGCAGGGGAACGAGCGGGTGCTGGGGGCGCATATGCTCGAAGTGTGCCCCAGCATCGCAGACGGCCGGCCACGGATTGAGGTCCATCCGCTGGGCATCGGCGGCAAAGCCGACCCGGCCCGGCTGGTCTTCAGCGGCCAGACGGGACCGGCCATCCTGGTCTCCCTGATCGACATGGGCAACCGCTTCCGCCTGATCGTCAACGACGTGCTGGCTGAAAAACCGCTCCGAACCATGCCCAAGCTGCCGGTTGCCGGCGTCATGTGGAAGCCGCTGCCCGACCTGATGCGCGCCTCCGAAGCCTGGATGCAAGCCGGCGGCGCCCACCACTCGATCATGAGCTACGCGTTGACGATCGAGCATATGCGCGCCCTGGCCCAGATGCTGGATTTCGAACTGGTCCATATCCATGCCGGGACGGATGTCGACGAACTGGCCGAAAAGCTCATGCTTCAAGACCTGGTCTGGAAACTGAAAGGCTGATCGCCTGCGCGAGGAGGGATCGTCCATGCCCCGTATCGGGATCTATTATGCGTTTTGGGAAGACCGCTGGCAGGCGGACTACAGCCGCTATATCCGCAAGGCTGCTCAATTGGGACTGGATATCCTGGAGATCGCCTGCACCCCGATTCCGGCGATGAGCCGGATGGAAATGGCCCGATTGCGGGACGAAGCCGCCGGTCTGGGTGTCATGCTCACAGCCGGCCACGGCCCGTCGGCCGCCCAGAACCTGGCGTCGCCCGATCCGGCGGTACAGCGGCAGGCGATCGCCTTTTACACCGATCTGCTCGAACGGCTCGCCTTTATGAACATCCGCACGATCGGGGGCGGCATCTATTCCTATTGGCCGGTCGACTACACCCAGCCGATCGACAAGCCCGGCGACTGGGCGCGCAGCGTACAGAATGTGCGCACGGTCGGTGCGATCGCCGACGATCTGGGCATTGCCTACTGCCTGGAATCGCTTAACCGCTTCGAAGGCTACCTGATCAACACCGCGTCCGAAGCCCTGCAATTTGTCGAAGAGGTCGGCCTGGACAACGTCAAGGTCATGCTCGATACGTTCCACATGAACATCGAGGAAGATTCGTTCGCCGGCGCCATCCGGCTGGCCGGCAGCAGGCTGGGCCATTTCCACATCGGGGAAACCAACCGGAAGCCGCCCGGACAGGGACGGATGCCCTGGTCGGAAATCGCAGCGGCCCTTAAGGAGATCGGTTACCAGGGGTCGATTGTCATGGAGCCGTTCGTCAAAATGGGTGGCCAAGTCGGCCAGGACATCCGTGTCTGGCGCGATCTGTCCGAAGGCGCGGCCGAAAGCGAACTGGACGAGGCGATCCGCCAGTCAGTGGCCTTCTGCCGGCAAACGTTCGCCTGAACGATTACGGCAGCCGGTCGATCGCCTGCTCGATCGTGTCGGCTGTCACCTCACAGGTGCGACCGTCGACGCGAACCAGATCCGGACGGGCCAGCGGGTTGGGGATCTGACCCCGCTCGACCAGTTCCAAACGCAGCGTAACGGGATGGGCAATCTGAAAAGGCCGGATTTGTCCGGCGCGCAGCTTTTCCAATGCCTCCCGTGCTTTTTCACCGAGCAGGGCGAAAGCCCGGCCAGGCGGCAGATGTTCAGCGCCTTCCAGGGATAAGGCCTTTTTGACTTCTGCCGTCACCACATCCGGCATGAGCTGTTTCGCCTCGGCACAGACCTTGTCGTCGCCGCTGACCAGGATGACCGGTTTGCCCAGCTCACCGGCATGGGCCGCGTCCAGGGCGACCTCGCCGCTCAAAACACCATTAATCCAGCAGTTCTGCCAGGCCTTTGACGACATGGTGTGCTCCAGGATGGCCTGCGGGGTTCCGGCCATCGCGTGGTAGCCCAGCAGGACAACCGCGTCGCAGTCTGCCAGACCCGGCATGCGCTGCCCGTGGCTGTTGCCCATGATGTAGCCGTCTGCCAGGTCCGTCAGCTGGGACCAAAGCACGTTGTTGCCGGCCGCATGGGCATCGCGGACGAGCACCCGGCTGGCGCCGGCATCCTTAAGCGCCTTGACGACGTGGTTGATCTCATCGGGCATCAGGCGGCGAAGCTCGCCGTAACGCTCACCGTCCGGCATGACCTGGCTGCGCAGGTGAACGCCGCATAAGCCTTCTGCGTCGACCATGACATAGATTCGCATATCCGCACCTCTTTTTCACAGGATGATACGACCATTATAGATATTTGACGATGCGCTGTCGAATTGGCTAAGATAGACAGGAAAAAAACAAACACCGGACATGGAGGCGAGACAGATGGCAGACAAGATTCCCGACAGCGATGCCCTGATGGCTTGGAAAGCGGATAAAGACCGCCTGCCGATCCTGCAAAGGCGCGCGTCCCAGCTGCGCAAAAAACTACAGGATGCCGAGAGCAAAATCAAGGATCAGGAGACGGTTCTGGCCGGCGAGCAGGCCGATGTGGATCGCCTGGCGGGCAAATCGCTGGGCAACTACATCCTCAGCCTGAGCCGCAAGATGGACGCGCGCCGCCAAAAGGAAGAAGCAGAGCTGGTGGCGGCCCGCCACCGGCTGGACGAGCTGAAGGAAGAACAGCGCTACCTGCAGCAGGCTCTGCTGGAGCAGCAAGAGCAGATCATGGGTGCCAGCCAGGCCGAGCACGCCTGGAACCAGGCATTGGTCGATTTGAAAAGCAGTCTTCGCGCCGAAACGGCGCATACGCTCGCCGACCGGTACCGCGAGAGGGAAAGCGCCCTGACCCAAATCAACGGCCAGGTCGGTGAAATCGAGCAAGCCCGCACCGTTGCCCGCCGGGCGCAGGCGACAGCCGACGCCATGCTGGAGCGGCTGCGTTCCGCGGAAGGGTGGAGCAGCTACGATGTCTGGTTCAAAGGCGGCATCGTCACCCACATGGCCAAGTACAACCACCTGGACGCCGCCAGTGACCTGATGAGCCATCTTTCCGCCCAGCTGCGCGACTTGCGCTCCGAACTGGCCGATATCCGCATGGATCTGGGCGACTCGCTCAACACCTATACCAGCGGTACGCGGGCGTTGGACTACTTTTTCGACAACATCTTCACCGACCTGTCGGTGCGCGACCGGGTGCGTGAGGACTTGGATACGGTCCAGCGCATCAAGGGCAAGCTTCACCAGGTCGAACGCGAACTGGACCAGAAACGGTCTCAAGCCAAGGCACAGGCAGTCGTGCTGCAGCACCAGCTGCAGGAACTCCTGCTCCAGTATGCCGATGCAAAGGGAAATTGAAGCGCCGGCAGACGGCTACTGTCCCGAGACGCAGTCTATGCGGGCGAACAGGCTGACCAGTTTGTTTCTGGCCACCTCGGGAACCGGTCCCCTGGCGATGTCGCGGAGGTTGTCTTTCAGGTGAGCGAGGTTGCCGGTACCGGAAAGAACGGAGTGGATACCCGGTTCGCCGATGCAAAAGCGATAAGCCAGTTCGGTCAGGCTGCGGCAGCCGCTGCTGGTCATCACATCGGCGAGCGGATCCTTGAGGTCGATGGCGTCCGGATCAAGCAACTCCTTGTTGAAAAGTAAAGACAGCTGAGCGGCCAGGTTTTCCGGACTGATCAGGGCTTTGCGGACGGCGAACATATCCAGGATGCCGATATTCTTCTGCCTGGCGGGCTCGATGACGCGTGTTCTGGCCGACTGGTTGAGCAGGTTGAAACCGACCATCATCACATCCCAGCAGTCGTCCCTGACGGCCAGCTGCAAGGTTTCGTGGGTCGGATCCGAAGCGAACGCCTCTGTAATGCCGATAAAGCGGATTTTTCCCTGCCGCTTCAGTTTCTG
>JAAZFW010000183.1 GCA_012511525.1 Clostridiaceae bacterium | reverse complement strand
TGGAGGCCAGGCCGAAAAGCGGAACCTTGATCACCGCCGGTTTTGCCGCCGACCAGGGGCGCGAGGTTCTGGCCGTCCCCGGCAGCATCCTCGCCGGCGACAGCGGCGGCTGCCACCAGCTGCTGCGCGAGGGAGCCGGCCTGCTCGAATCTGCCGCAGATATCCTCTCCCTGCGCCGCGAAACGAGATAAGCCTTACCGTTATTGGTATGATAAAAGAAAACGAACGGGGGAGACTGCCATGAACGGGACAATCAAGCGGCGCAGGCTGGGCCGCACCGATCTGATGGTGACCGAACTTAGCTTCGGCGCGATGAACCTGCGCCTGCTGAAGTCATATGACAAAGCCCGGCAGATCGTCAACCACGTCCTCGACCGGGGCGTCAACCTGATCGATACGGCCAGGGCCTACAAGGGGGAGATCGCACCCGGCGTCACGCTCGAAAGCGAGCAGGTCGTCGGCGAGGTCATCCGCAGCCGGCCCTGCCGGCCCGAACCACTCGTCCTGGTCACCAAGGGACACGCCTACACCGTCCCGGCCCTGGAGCAGGATCTGGCGGAGAGCCTGAAGACGTTGGGAGTCTCCGGGAAGGGCACGCTCAAGATCGGCAGCCAGGAAATTCGCCTGATCTACCTGGTGCACGGGATCAGCCAGGAACGCTGGGAGACGGTTAAAGCGTCCGGCGTCCTCAACCGCCTGCAGGAACTAAAGCGCGACGGGACGATCAGCCACATCGGCTTTTCCAGCCACTATCCGTTCGCGGCCCAGATCAAAGAGGCGATCGACAGCGATGTCTTCGACGTCGCCGAACTGCCCTACAACGTCTTCAACCGCAGCCTGGGCGAAGACGGGCCGCTTGATTTGCTGTCGTACGCGCACCAAAGGGACATCGGCCTGATCAACATGAAGGCCTTTAACGGCAACGGCATGGTGCCGATCTACCAGGTCATGCGAGAACATATCCCGATCGACTACCCCGCCATGCTGCGCTTCTGCCTGTCCAATCCCTCGATCGCCACGGTCGACGCCGGCGTGCGTGTTCCGGCTGAATTCGACACCGACCTTGAGGCCGCCCTAACGGAACGGCTAACAGCCGCCGAACGTGAAGCGCTCAAAAAGGAAGCGGACAAGATCTCGGGCCTGATGAAAAATGTCTGCCGCGAATGCCTGCATTGCCTGGAGAAGTTCAGCTGTCCGCACGGGATCGACTTTCCCCGCATCCTATCCTTGCATTCACGTTACAAATTCATGAGCCGGCAGGGGAAGGACACATCAGGCCTCGCTTTCCAGTACCGGAAGATCGCCCCAAACGGCGGTGACTGCGTCGCATGCGGCGCGTGCCTGCCCTGGTGTGAATATCGTCTTAACATCCCCGAGCTTCTTAAAGAAGCGCACCAGATCCTGTCATAGGGATCGGTTATAAATCAACGGGGCGATATGATCAGAAAAAAGCAATCCGCAGCAAAATATATGGCGCAAAATTCATCCTGACTCGTTCTCCGGGAAACAACCGCCGACTGTTTGCTTGCCTCGCGCTGAAACCTTAATTTGGGTAAATATACGTATTTGAGCACAATGAGATACAAGATACAGGGTGAAAATTCAATTGACAAGATGACATAAATCCGTAAAATTAAACTATAACGATCAGCAGAGGCGAACCTTTATAATAGGATACGCGATGGAAGCGATGATTGCCTGATCGTAGATGGACGCTTGATCTGGCATGAGCAAGTAGCGTAACCGGCCGATGGCCGGTTTTTTAATGTGACAAAACACATAAAAAAAACAGGCTATCGATCGTTAATGAGCGGAGCGGAAATTGACCCGGACAGCAATCGGTTGCTGTATGGCGAAGAAACGAGGTGATGCATCGAGCACAGGCGGCAGATGCCAGCCACACCAGGCATGACAGGCACGCACCTGGCTGTTCATGCACAAAATCTGACATCCATACCAAACGCGAAATCACCTGCCTGGTTTCGTTCGGTTAAAAGCCACACGGGCAGCGTTATCGATCGGAGCACAGAGTATTGTTAGCGGAGTGTTACGACTGGCTTGACCCGAAAAACGTTAACCGGTGTGATGAAAAACCAAAACTGGATCAGGCAATCTGGGCATTTGAAGGGAGATTATCGATGAAAAAGCACAAAATATGGTCTCTGGCCCTCTCGCTGATTGTCGTGCTTGTGCTTGGTTGTGGTGTCATGGCACAAACG
>JAAZFW010000182.1 GCA_012511525.1 Clostridiaceae bacterium | reverse complement strand
GCCTTCGGCGAGCCAGCGCTGGCGGGTCGAAGCAAACATGCCCCAATCGCGCCGCACCAGGCGATCGGTCTTCTCGAGGGCAAAGGTCGCCTTTTCCCGCCATACCCGTAATCGGGCCTGCTCGATTTCCTGTTCGTTCATGCGTTTGATCCTGTTTTTGTTCCGTGCGTCAGCTGATCCGCGCAATATTTCAAGTTGATCAGCTTTTCCGCCAGATCCTGCAGGGTATAGTAATAATGGTTGCTCGATTCGTAACCGATCCGGCTGTCTTCGCGCCGCAGCTCGATCAGGCGCAGCACCATGGCGCGTTCATCGTCGATGATCGACAGCATCGCCTGCCGGTCGGATCCATCCCTATGCTCCAGCCAAGCGTCCCGGTGCATGACGAAGCGAATCTGGTTTGCGGTACTGGCAAAATGGCAAAGCGCCGCTTCGGCCAGGCGTAGCATGTCATCAAAATCGTCTGACTGACCAGTATAGGGCTGCATCAAGGCCAGGCCTTCGCGCCAAAGCTTGACCAGCTGCTCGAACTGGTCCGCGAAGACCTCGCGCGGATAGATCGCCCGCCAGCCATCCAGATCATCGTAAGGGAATCCGAGCATGGAGGCCTTCTGATTGGTTTTCTCGAGCTGAAACGGCACCATCGGCCCATAGTTCTGCGGACCAACATACAGCACGCCGATATGGAACGGGAATTGCTCAAAAGCCCGGCTGAAGCACTGCTGGGCCCGATCTGCCACATTACCGAGTGATTCGCCCAGCCATTCGCTAAGAAACTGGTGAACGTCGCCGATGCCGTCCATCAGGCGTCCGGCCAATTTCAGGTTCGGGGACGGATAGCCGCCGAGGGTCCAACTGAGCTGGAGATGGCGGACGCCTGCACCCTTCAGGTTTGCAACGTGCTCTGCGACTTTGTCAAAGACCGGCAGCCAGGGGATCGCCGACATTTCCCACGTGTTGTTGAACTGGACCTTGGCGCATGTTTCCAGGCCGCATTTCTGAGCTGCCTGCCAGAACGATTTGGCGTGTTCGCCGGGACCGGCCAACGACATGGTGTAGTCCACAACCGTACCGGGAACGCCGCCAATCAAGGTGGGCAGGTGCGTTTCGCTGGTGCACTGGATAATTTGGTTTTCGGTCATCAATGGCGATATTTTTTGCTGCCAGCTTTCAGGCCAGGCCCAGTTCCAGGCAACAGCCCTGGCGGAAGGATCAGCCCGCCTGGCCCCACGGGCCAGCACGTTGTTGACTTCGGCCACAACCTCCCAGGGCTTGCGTGCCGCACAGCGCGGGCAGAGATAGCCATCTCCGGCTCGCGAATAGCAGTTGGTCAGGTTTTCCGACATGGTGATGGTGAAAAAGCCTGCCAGGCCGGTCGCCTGGCTGAAAAGCTCATACGCGGCATCTTCGAGAACCTGGCGAACCTCCGGGTGGGAGGTGCAGATGGCCCAGAAATCACCTTCGCGTGTGCCGCGCAGCTGAGGATAGCGCTGGAAAAAAGCGTCGTTCATGGCCCGCGGCTCGTTCAGGTAAAGATAGACGCCGATGTCAAATGACCGGGCCCGCTCGATCAGTTTCTTTAAATTAGCGATACGAACCTCATGGCCTTCGGACAACTCGGGCGCAAAGGGGAATCGGACCAGTTGGTAGAGGATGCCCTGCAGCCAGACGCCCTTGATGCCCATCCGGGCGTATTCGGCCAGCAAGGCGTCTGGAAAGGGATCGAGCTCAGGGGTCATGAGCGGGTCGCCATACAGGGCAAAGTACGAATAGACCGTGCGCAGATCGTTGCCGGGAACCACCTGGCGGATGGCCTCAGAGCGCTCTTCTTCAGATAACAGACGCGTAAAATGCCGGACAAACGCGAACGCGTTTTCCTGGTGCCAGCTTTTTTCCGGCTGCAGCCGGTTAAGCCAGTCAGCCATGTCGCGGGTGTACGCCAATTCCTGCCAGGTCAGAGGCTGGTAGACGGGCGGATCAAGCAAGGGTTTGAACGATCCCATTTTGTGCCATAAAAAATCGTCTTCCTTGAGAATAAACGCCAGCGTCTCCTCACGCATCGCAAGCAGCTGGCAGATTTGTTCATAGGTGCATAAATGCCAGTTCTGGCGGATAATCGTCAGGTACCCTCGGGCCAGCCAGACCGGATCCGCCTGGCGGTCCGGATCGAGTCCGAGCTGGCCGGCCGCTTCCCGCAGCTGTGCCTCATCCGTCTGCAGGACTTTGGCCAGACGATCGATCGGCACGAGACCCCAGTTGCGCCACAAAACGGCTTGCCAGGGTTTGGCAAACCAGCCGCAGGAAACCGGTGGCCGTTGGCTGACAGATGGCAAAACGCTCATGTTCATCGCCTCCTACCAGGCATATCCGGTCACCGAATAGTACGCCAGGTTCGGCTGGCGCACATCCAGCCGGCCAAAAACTGAAGCCACCGGAAGATCGCTGTGCAGGACCAGGGAATACTGGCCTGATGGAATCTGAAACCGCTGGTCACCGAGCGGCTGATCGAGACGAAAACAATGCACCCGCTCGGCGGCAACCATGGCAGTCAGCCCTTTAACCGGCTCCCTGTCTTCAAAATACAAGTCGATAACCAGATGAACATCCTGCGCATTGAGATTGGTGACCATCAGGGCCTCGTGCCCTAAGGGTTCACGGTCACCGGCCGGGGGCAGGTCGCCATCGCAAAAAAGCCAGTTCTTTTTCCCAAAAAACTGTTCCATCTTCTTCACTCCTCGCACTACAGGCCGAGTAAGACCTGTTCCATTTCCGGGCTGAACGGACGAACACCCGTTTCCGTGATTTCGTAGCCTGTTTCGATACGGGCGCCATGCAACTGCGGATGACCGAAAAAGCTGACATCGACGCAGACGGTCATGCCGGGGACAATCAAATCGGTGCTGTTGGGCCCAAAGAAAGGCGCCTCAGCCTCCATGATGCCGATGGTATGGGCAAACGGGCAGACCAGGTATTTCATTAAGCCATGCTTCTGGAAATAGGCACGGCCCGGCGCATCGACTTCTTTGCCGATCACACCCGGTTTCAGCGCATCACGGGTCAGGACCAGAACCTCCTTCATGTGCTTGAGAGCTTCTTTTTGCTGGGGTGTATAGGTTCCGCTGACCGGCAGCGTATGTCCGATTACACCGGCATAGCCTTTGCAGCGCGGCGCAATCCCGAGCATGACCATTTCACCGGCTGTCATTTCCTTGTCCATCGCAGTCGGAACGACCGCATTGGCACGAGCGCCGCTGCCGACAATCGTTTTAAACGCGAAACTGCTGGCGCCATGGATGCGGGCGATCGCTTCGCCGGCCGCGGCAACTTCATACTCGCGGGCCCCGGGCCTGACAGCGGCGGCCATCTGCTCATAGGACTGCCAGGCCAGGCCAAAGGCCGCTCGGACCTGTTCCCGCTCCCAGGCAGACTTGTGATGACGCAGCCGCAGGAAATCTTCCGTTATATCGACCAGTGTCACGCCTTTGAAGCTTTCGGATATCTGGCGATAAACCGAAACCGGCATCTGGTCGAGACCAACCATGCCAACCCGGCGGGTCTGCTGTTTCTGGCTGATCTCAGCGAACAGATCTGCAAACGAGATAATGGTCGCGTTCGGATATTCTTCGTCCGGGACCATGAAGACCGGCAGATTACGCGTTTCCTTGATCGCACTGTCCTGCTGGGCAAAAGGCTCGCTTTCCGGGCCGCCCAGGATCAGGGGCTTTCCTTCGCGCGGCACTAAAACCGCTCCGCTCTCGAACTGCGGGCACCAGGCAGTCAGATACCAGCCGTTGCCGACATTGAATTCATCGTAGTAAACAAAGGCAAAATCGAGGTCCTTTTCCTGCAGGATCGCTCTGACTTTTTCAATTCTTCCACCATGTTCTGCGAGGTCGTAGTACGCCATATTGATTCCTCCTTGTGCTTGCTGCCATATCGGCAGCTGTCTTCATGACTTCGTGACATCGGATCGCTGCGCTTAACCTGCCGGATTGCTGTTGGCCGGTATCCAGTCAAAGTCCCGATCGATCGGATAGACGGGGCGGCTGACCACCCGATAAGGAATTGATTCGATTTGTTCGCAACTGGCACCAGGTGTCATGGCCATATAGGCCTTCTTCGCGACTGCTGCCAGGTCCGGATAAAGATAACCCAGTTTTACCACGATCACGCGATAGTCTGCAAATACCAGGCCAGCTGATTCGATAATCGCCGGAGATATGACCGCACAGCGCTTGTGTGTCAGCAACATATCGATGCCTGGCAGGGAGAGAACAGCACAAGCGCCGGCATCTTCGCCATACCAGCCCAGCAGCCGGCCTCGGCTTTGCAAAATCGGTTGCAGCCCCTTCCGCCGCATCAGGCAGGCGAACGTATCGGTTACGGATTCAGGAAACAGCACCTCTTGCCCGATTGCGGCGGTGCGGCAATAGGCGACACTTTGCGCTGCGGTCAGGCCTGCCAGCAAGACCTGCTTAAGGTCATGACGAAGCATATCCTCGAGCAGATCGACGCGGTCACCCGGAGCTCCTGCGGTCGTGTTGTCACCCGAGTCGCTGATGAAAACCGGCCCATCTTGTGAAGCCAGCGCCTGGCGAATGGCGCTTCCAGGCTCGACTGCGACCGCCTGGAATCGATAGCGATCACGGGCGTCCCAGAGCATCCTGCCCAGATCCCCGGCCAGTTTGCCGGCGATCGGCATATGATCATCGTCCTGGACCACCACGACGGCACTGGCGCCGGTCTGGGGCGCATCGACCCAGGGCTGGCCGTTAAAGACAGACGCATCAAGGATTCCATCCTGCCGGGATACATCTACGCAAGCCCGGATGATCGAGTGCATTGGTTCGGCCGCCGTTATGACCTTGTCGCCGGTTATAATCAACGGGACGCGAACCAGAACCGACCGGGGCAATTTGCCGCGCCGGATGCTTTCGACCAGCAGCGTGGCCGCGCGAAGCTGGGTCTG
>JAAZFW010000181.1 GCA_012511525.1 Clostridiaceae bacterium | reverse complement strand
GGTTTCCCGCTTGTTCATCAGGGTATGGAGATGATGTAGACGCGCTTGGTGCGCTTGCCCCAGGTGACCGCCCCCGAGCGGATCTCGCCGGCGTCGTAGCAGGCATCCAGCAAGTTGGAGTCGCTGTGGTTGCCGTGCACATCGGCGACAACGGCCAGGCCGTAGCCCTCGATGAACAGGATCGTGCCCAACGGCAGCGCCGTGCCGGCGAATTTGCCGTTATAGCGGAAGCCGTAGCTGGCGACCAAGCCGCGCTGTGCCGGGATGCCGCTGGCCGTATTGTGATTGATCGGGGGGTTGTGGCAGCCGCCCTGCAGGCAGCATTCCAGACCGTCGTACATCGTGATCGCACGCTTATCCTTCTGGATAAAGGAGAACGTGTGTCCGTCGACCGTGATCGTGCCATTGCCGTTGTCCTTGAAGGACTTGTAGTTGGCGTTGCCGTTCTTGATCAGAAGGTCCTTGATCTTGTTGAAGCTGGCTCTGACCACCTTGCTGGACGGCTTGGGGTTGACCGCCGGGATCAGGGGCTTTTTCTTGGTGCCCTTGAGGATCTCCTTCTGGATCGGTTCCTTGACGATCTCGACGCCGACCTGCTCGGACCCGATAAAGATGCCGTTCTCATAGGTCTCTTCGAAGATCAGGACACGCTCCCCGTTTTCCCCTTCGGTCTTGATCTTGCTCTTGCCGACATACTGGTTGGGGTCGTCGAGCGTGACCGTGCTGAACGGGATCTCCTCGTTGACACGCACTTCCTTTTTTTCCACCGCGACATAGGTCAGGGCGCCGTTGCTGGCCGGGGCGTCCTCATCCTTGTTTTGGATCAGGACGCCGTCGTTGGGCGCGTAGTCGGCAAAGCCGGAGCGGGAGATCAAATCCCCCATCGAGATCAGCTCGGAGCTGGTGCCGACCGCATAGCCGCCCCAGTTGAGCGAGACGCGGCTGCGCCGGCTGACCTGGACGGTATAGGTTTCGCCCGGTTCGAGGCGCGTGTCGTCGGGCAGGCTGAGCAGATCACTTTCACTGAGCGGGATATCCAGTTCGTCGATGGCGTCGATCAGGGTCTCGGCAAAGGTCATGGTGGCATGGGTCTCCTCAGGCGTTTCCACAACCACCTGGGCGGGGATCTTCGTCTGATCGAGCGTGTACAGGACGTGACTGTCCGGCCACACGGCCGCCGTGACCGCCAACGCGGCGATCATCAGGAGGCCGATCAGTCGTATCGTCGGCTTGTTCATATCTACCTCACATAGTCTTTCTTAATATTCTCACACGTTAAATTTGAAATTGCCTATCGCAATAGCGTCAAACGCTTATTTTTCAAACGGTGTGAGATGAGTATCGGGCTATCAGCAGGATCATTATAGGCCGCGGATACAGAATTGTCAATTTTTTGTTACAAGTTGGTAACATTTGCTCAGAAGCCTTGCCGTTTCGGTCTCCCTTTCTGTGCTTTTCACCGGAATTGACAACGGAATGTAACGCCCGGCAACTGGTTACGCCCTGGTTTTCGTGCTAGAATCAGGCTATCAGCCGATAGATAGCGGCCCGGGAGGAAGCACATGAAGCAACACAAACACCACGACAGAACGATGCAGCCCCTGCCTGCCTGGATGCCCGAACACAGCCAGCGCCGTTCGGGACGGCGCGAGATGAACCGATTCTTCCGCTGTCTTTTCATCGTTCTCCTGAGCGTGGTTGTCGTCGCGTCTTTACTCGCCGGACTGGCCTCGTTCCGGCCCTGGACCGTCGACTGGAACCGGATCATACTGCACCAGTCCCTCTCCAGCCAGGCCGGCTACCAGGTCCATCTCGACCCGGATGCCGTGCCGGGCGTCACGCTGGCGCCGTCTGACGCCGTCTACCTGGACGAACTCGTCCTGGCCGTTGAACCGATCTTGTCGACCCGGCTTGTGACCAGCCAACCGGTCTCAGGCCAGGTCCATTCCGTCATCACCGCCACCCTCCAGGCCCGCCAGGCCGACAGCCCGGCCGTCCTGCTCCAGACCAGCGATGTCCTGAGCGAACAGGACAACACTCTGGCTGGCCAGACTGAGCACGGCGACGCCTACAGCGCCCGCATCGCGCTTGACCCTTACCGGACCCAGGCGGCCGCCATTCAGGAACGCCTGAACGAGTCGCTCGTTTTTGAACTGGTCCTGCAGTTTTCCAGCACCTACACGCTCGATTTGATCGGCGGGCCGGCGTCGCTGCAAAGCAGCGCGTCCCTGGTCGTGCCGATCAACCAGCCGGTCTTCCGCATCGGGCGCAGCCAGGCCGATGCGCCCGCCGAGCCGCAGCCGCTCCGCCAGACGCTGCGCTACCGCATCCACCTCAGCCTCTTTCCCTGGCTGGTCTTCGCGATTGCCGCCGGCCTGGCCCTGCTCTCGCTGGTCCTGCTGCTCGCGATGACCCGCAGCCAGCCGCGCGACCGCTTCAACCGCCGCCTCAGGCGCATGAAGCACCAGGCGCGCGGCCGCCTGATGATGATCGGCGACCGGACCTGGGACCCCGCCTGGTGCGTCCGCGTCACCGACTACCCGCAGATGGCCCGAACGGCCCGCAAGCTGAAGCACCCTGTCTTCTGCTACCTGGACACCTTGTCCGCCTGGCCGGTCGCCTATTTCTACACCTATTACGGCGAGAACAACTACTGCCACATCTTCACCGAGCACCCCGAGGCGCTCGAAGAGAGCCTGGCCGGCGGCCAGGCCCAGCCTGAAGATACGATCGAAGAGGAAAACCTCAGTT
>JAAZFW010000180.1 GCA_012511525.1 Clostridiaceae bacterium | reverse complement strand
TTTCTGTATAGGCCAGATCGCGCCCGCCGTTGTCCCGCATCGCCGTTCCCTGGCTGCGCCCGATATGGTCCTTTGGCCAGCCGCTCTGGCTGGTTTCGCGCGTCCAGCTGACGGCATCGGCCGAGCGATCCGCAAGAAACGAGATACCCCATTCGTCCAGACCGCCGGGGTGGATGCCGACGCGGATCTTCTTCGACTGCGGCATGGCCAGGTGCCAGTCGTCGAGCCGGACACGGACCTGGACGAGGCCCCGGGCGTCCACGCGGGTGATCCAGGTGACGGTTCCTGCCGCGTCATAACGGCCGCGGCTGGTGATAACCGCCAGGTTGTCCCGGATCTCGGCCGTACAGCTGATACACGTCCATGGCCCCGGATCGGCACCGACCAGGTGCAGGTCGGGACCGCCCTTAAGGACCACCCGTCTGGCCCGGACCGCTTCCCGGATCTGGCCTGTGGCGCGGTTCCAGGTGAGATGAAAGCCAGCGCCGCTGACCTGAATCGACGAATCGGTGATGTCTAGTTCAGGCGCCTGGCCGCAAAATGACGGTAGCCGGGCCGGTTCTTGATCCAGGGTCAGCTCATGCGCGTCGATCGTCAGGCCGTAGGCATCGGTCCAGGTCAGTTCGACCCGATCCCGGGGCTGCCAGTCGCGCCGGGGCAGTTTGAGCGCGCCGGTATGGCCGGGCGCCAGGTCCGGGCCCCGGAGCTGGCCTTGCGCCTCGCCGCAGCGCCAGGTGATCGTCAGCTCGTTGAAATTCGTGTGACAGAAGCGGTTTTCGACCGGCACCTCCAATAGGCCCGAAGAAGGTGCTGCCAAGTGCTCGTTCAGAACATGGACCGGCGAGTAGGCTTTCTTGGTCAGGTGGTATTCCGGCTTCGGCCGCCGCCAGACGTCGATGATGCCCCACTCCAGGATACGGCCGGGGGCGGCAAACGACACTTCGTCGATACCGGCCCAGATGGCGCCGCCCAGCGCGCCGGGCGTCTGCCAGATGTTGTCCCAGAAACGGCGGATGCTCTCGCCCCAGAAATTGCGCACCGCCGGATCCCGCCGGTGCTCGCCGCGGTTGTAGCAGGGGACATGGATGCACTCGTCGTGCAAAACCGGGACGTCGCGGCCGGGCAAAAAGCCGACGCTGACGTTGTCGTGCTTCTTGGCCAGGTCTGAGTCGTGGTTGGGGTAGTGAACGCTCCAGATGTCGACCGGTTCATCCTCCTCCTGCATGGTCATCGGGTAGCTGAACTTGGTCGGACGGGAAGGATCCTCCTGGTGCGCCCAGGCATTGATCGCCGCGAAATTGGGCCCGTAGAACGATTCGTTGGCCAGCGACCAGATCAGGACGCTGGGGTGGCTGCGGTCGCGCTCGACCAGGGCGCTGAAAAAGCCCAGGTAACGCTTGGTGTGCGCGGGCGACTTTTCCGTGTATTTGAGGCTGCGCCCGATAAAGGCCAGACCGACCTCGTCCTCGACATACATGCCGACCTCGTCGCACAAGTCGAGGAACGCTTCGCTGGGCGGGTAGTGCGAGGTCCGGATGTAGTTGATGTTGGCTTCCTTGAACAAGCGGACATCGGCCCGGAGCTCGTCGTCTGTGACCGTACGGCCGTTGTGCGGCGAGATGTCATGCCGGCAGACCCCGCGCAGCTTGACCTCATCGCCGTTGACATAGAGCCGGTTGCCCGCTCGATGGATCTCGCGAAAACCGACTTGCTGGCGGACAACCTCAGTGATCTGGCCATTCAGGACCAAGTGTGCTTCGAGCCGGTACAAACGGGGATGCTCGGCGTCCCATTTTTGCACCGAACCGACCTGGATCGTCAGGGTTTGGTCACTGCCTGCAGCCAGCACATACGTTCCCCGATGGGATTCATCCCCTTGCGGCCCGGTCAGCGTCACGTCCAGACTGAGCGGAGCGCGGGACTGGCCGGCGGTACCCAGCAGCAGTTCGAGGCTGGCGTCGCGGCCGTTGGCGGCGAAACGGGTCTGGCTGTGCAGGCGAGTCAGGTGAACCGGCGGCAGCGCCACCAGGCTGAGCCCCCTGACCAGGCCGCCGGCGTTGAACCCGCTGACTTCGTCGTTATAGTTCTCGATCCCGATCACGACCAGGCACGGCTGGCCCGGTGTCGCCCAGGCCGTGATGTCACAAGACCAGGTGATGAAGCCGTCCTCGTGGGTCGCGGCCAAATGTCCGTCGATCCAGACGCGGGTCAGGCCGTAGCTGCCCTCGAAGCGCAGCAGGATCCGCTGGTCGGAAAAATCCGCCGGAATCTGGATTTCGCGTTTGTAGACGTACAGGTCAACGGCCCAGGTGCCCCGCCGCTTCCGGGCGGCGGACAAGTCGCCGGGCACCACGGTCTCGGTCCAGCTGATCCCGGTCTGGCTGCTGAGCCAGTAGTCGCCCTGCGGATTGTGCGCCAGCGACCAGGTGCCGCACAGGTCGATCACCGGCGCGGCGACGCCAGCCACAGCGGCGGGCTTGGGGAAAACAATCGGATGGGGCCATTGCGGCGCTTCGATGATCATGGTCTGGCACCTGCCTTTTCTTTGCCTGCCGGCATTGCGTCCAGCTGCAGCACGGCGTGTCCGCCGTCCCCGGGCGCGACGCGAATGGCCTCGCGGACCTGGTTGCCCCAGGCCAGGCGACGGACATTCCATTGGTTCAGAATCGCCAGGCGGACGGGATCCGGTTTGGCCTGGTGGACCCGGAACCAGTCGATCAGGACATAGGGGTAATCGGCGCCCTTGTCCTTTTGTCCCGTAACCTCGATCGTGAGGGTGTGCGGGCCATCTGGCAGGCCGCTGACGGCGAAGAGCAGCCGCTGGTAGCGCTTCTCGTAACCGCGCGACATTCCGGGCCGTTCGACATCCAGGGGACCCTGGCTCATCGCGGGCTCGGCCGGCTGGCCGTCGACCAGCACGCGGGCGATGCCGCCGATCATGTCCTGCGGGCCGTACCATTCGATGCCCGTGCCCGTAAACGAGACCTCGGCCCGGTCGCCTGCCGTCTGCGACGCCATTTCCGTGTCGCGCCAGCTGCCGCTGCGGTCGGTTATGGCATACCAGGTCCCACTGTAGCGGATACGCGCGTCGCGGTCATCCAGGACGCTGTCGGGGTGCGGTACGACATCCAGCCGAACCGCGTCGCGGCCGTCTGAAAGGACCGTCACCGCGCCAGCCTGCCGGCTGGACCAGGCGGTGGCCTGGTAGATGTTATGCTTGGCGGACCGGAAATCCAGGCTGCCGCGCCAGCCGGTGTCGAACCGGCCATACAGGTCAAATTGCTTTTCATCCAGCGCCCAGGGCCAGGCGGGGCGTTCGCCGAGACGGAACTGGCGCGCGGCACCGGTACGGACGGCCGTGCCCTGAGGGCGCCCCAGGTGATCCTCGGGATAGTGGGTCCACAAGCCCTGCCGCTGCCAGGAAAGGCGGTCGACCGAGGCGTCCAGCTGGTAGCTGACCCCAATCTCTTCCAGGCCGCCTGTATCCAGGCCGACCCGGATCTTGACGGTTCGCGGCATCGGCAGATTGATCGCGTTCAGCGTGTAATTTGTGTCGATCCGGCCGCCGGCGTCGATCTGCAGGCGGAACGTGACCGACACCACCGAACCGTAATGGCCCTGAATCGAGACAACAAGCCTGTTGTCCTCGAACACGTGTTCCATCCGGTCCAGGGTCCAGTCCGGCAGCCGGATACCGGTCATGATAAGGCCCGGCCCGCCGGTCAGGATGACCTGGCCGGCCCATTCAGCCGCCTCGATCTGCCCGGTGATCTTCGACAGGCGGATCAAGCCCTGTTCAAGGCGGATCAACAGCCTGTCGCCATCTTCCTCGACAGATGGCATCTGGCTGCGGCCGGTCCGCTGGGGCAGGGCAGGGCCCGGTGTCTGCGTCGAGACGGTCAGCGCCTCGACCAGGAGACCGGCCGCGTCATAGAAAGACAGCTGGCAGGTTTGTCCCGCGCCGAAGGCCTCGGCCGGCAAATTCAGGATGCCGGTCTGTCCCGGTCCGGCTGTACAGCCCGCCAGGCGCCCGCTCCTGGAACCGGACTGCCAGCGGATCGCCAGCTCGTCCAAGTCCGTGTGGCAGAAACGGTTCTCAATCTCGATCTGCCAGGCGCCGTCTGCCTGCTTGAGGCTATCCCGGCGCAGCCGGAGCGGTGCATAAGCGCGGCGGACATGCCAGTATTCCGGTTTGGGCCGGCGCCAGACGTCCAGAAGCCCCCACGCATTGAGGCGGCTGCCGCCGGATTGGATGGTCACATCGTCGACGGCGCTCCAGACCGCGCAGCCCAGGGCGTTCGGGCTCGCCCAGATCCGGTCCCAGTGAGCAAGCATACTCTGACCCCAGAATTCGCGCACCGCCGGATCGCGCCGCAGGGCGTCGCGGTCATGGCAGGCGACGCGGGCGATCGCGTCGTGCAGGACCGGCAGGCCGGCCTGGCGCGAAAAGCCCAGCGCATAACCGGGCGGGTCGTCGGAGCCGTGCGTGTGCCCGATCACCAGGTGATCGAAAGGCACGCCCGGGTCCATCCGGGCATCCAGGTAGTGAACGCTCCACAGGTCGGGCGGATTTTGCTCGCCGTCGTGGCTCATCGGGTAGCTGAAGATCAGCGGTCGCGTCCCGTCGGTCCGCCGGATATGCTCGGCGGCCAGGCGGAGATTGCTGCCCCAGGCGCTCTCGTTACCCAGGCACCAGATCAGGAGCGAGGGGTGGTCCTGGTCGCGCTCGACCATTTCAGCGACCTGGGAGAGGAAATCACCGGTCCAGCGCGGGCTGTTCTGCGTTGCAGGCAGGCTCTGGTCGATTTCGTCGAACGGTGCGTCAACCTGGACATAAACCCCGAGCCGGTCGCACAAGTCGAGCAGCTCACGTAGCGGCGGACTTCCGGCCGTGCGGATGAAGTTGACATGCGCAGCTTTTAGCAGGCGCAGATCCTCGGCCAGCAGGTCTGGTGATATGGCCTTGCCGGTGGTGGGGGCGCATGCCTGGTAGCAGACGCCGCGCAGCTTGACCGGCCGTCCGTTGACTTG
>JAAZFW010000179.1 GCA_012511525.1 Clostridiaceae bacterium | reverse complement strand
TGCCGGTTCCCTGCTGGCAGCCCTGCTTAGCCGGCGCTGGTGGATCGCACCCGCCCTGGCGGCAGCGGTCGGGCTGCCCGGCATCTGGATCCTCGATCGCCTGAAACTGTTGCGCCGCTGGCTGGCTGCCGTGTCCGACTATCTGGCGTGGGCCGGTCAGCGGCTGCTGCTGGGCGGTCCTGAGCCGGACCTCGACTTCTGGCTGCCGCTTTTGAATTTCCTGATTGTGCTCGCGGTTACAGCCGTCTTGTTCGCCCTGGTCCGACGATTGAACCGCCTGCCCCTCTTCGCGGCCATCGCCCTGCTGGTCGATATCCCGTTCTTGCTCGCCTTCCCGGACACGATCGCGCCGGTGCTGCCGACGCTGGCCGGCCTCGCGGTGCTGCTGCCCGCCAGCCTGGTCCGGATCGTCAAGATCCAGCACCCTCATGCGGTGCTCCCGCGTGCACCCTTGCAGTGGCTGGCTCTGCCGGTCGCCATCCTGGCCGTTTTGCTCGGACAGCTGGTCACACCGGCGGACACGAGCCGCTGGCGCCAGCAGGACTGGGTCAACCGATTGTACGACCTGCGCGATTTCTGGCAGAACCAGACCGGTGAAGGGCGCGGCTGGCAACCGTTCAGCCTGTCCTATGCCGGATTTCAAGCGTCCGATGCCCTGGTCGGCGGACCGGTCCGGCCAAGCGAGCAGACGTTCCTGGATGTCACCGCCAGCCAGAATGTCCTGCTGCGCGGCGTGAGCAAAAGCATCTATACCGGAAACAGCTGGCAGTCTCCGCCGCACCACGTCTACCGTCTGGACAGTCCGCTCTGGCAGCTGACCCGGCGTCAGGTCTTCATGACCGATTTGCCGTCCGGCGCCGACGGGCGCAGCTTCCTGCAGCAGTATGCCGTTGAAGTCAGATTGTCGATCACACCCAGGAGCCGGCTGCAGACCAGCCTGTTTTCGGCCGGACGGCTGGAAACGCTGAACTGGCCGGACGCGCGGTTCAATCCGCCCTATTTTACAGTCGACGGCGACCTGTTCGTCTTTGCCGGCTTGCCCCCGAATCCGGATTACAGCCTGACAACAACCATTTTCGAGCGCTCCAAGGCTGGGTTCGCGGAAGCGATCGCGGATTTGCAGGCCGCGGAACGGCGCACGCGCGACCCATACTGGGCGGCCGTGAAGGCACGCTACCTGCAGTTGCCGGAGATGCTGCCGGACATCGTGTCGGATACGGCCTTTCAGGTCATCGAGGGCGAGCCGGACCCCTATGCGCAAGCGGTCCTGCTCGAGCGCTATTTCCAGGAGCAGTTCATGTATACCTTGAATCCGGAGTACACCCCCGGGGATATGGATTTCGTACAGCACCTGCTTGAGACCCGGGAGGGCTATTGCGTGCATTTTGCCACGGCGATGACGGTCATGGCGCGAAGCTTGGGCCTGCCGGCGCGTTATGTCGAGGGATTCACCCTGATCGAATCAGGCAGCCAGGCAGACAGCTATCGGGCAACCGGCCGCACGGCGCATGCCTGGACTGAGATTTACCTGCAGGGGATCGGCTGGCTCAGCTTCGATCCGACACCGGCCGGCGAGGATGAGCCGGAACCGCCGCCGCCCACACCGAGCGTCCTCCCGTCCATCGGGCCGGAGGAGCCGACGGTCGAACCAACCATGCCCCCGTTCGAACCCTTTGAACCGCCGGTCAAGGAAAAAGGCAGTCCCGTCTGGCTCTTCGTGCTCGCCGCCATCCTGCTCCTGGCCGTCCTGGTTCGACTGGCGGTCGTGCAGATGATCCGCAGCCACCTGCACGATCTGCGTCTGCCCGTGGCCCGACGGCTGGCTGCAGGTCCCACAGACTGTCTCGAGAAGACCTACACCGACCTGCTGCGCCAAATGGCCCTGATCGGGATCCTGCCGGAAACGGGCGAAACCTTGTCCGGGTTCGCCGAGCGGGCCGGACGATACCTGCGCTTCGAAAACATGAACCTGCCCCGCTTGCTCTGGCCGGTGATCCGCTACCGATACGGCCAGCATGTGCCGTCCAGCGATGAACTGGATGCGCTGCTCGAGCTGCGGCTGCGGCTTGAGGATCGCATCCGCGACAGCCTGTCAAAAGGAGCCTGGTTCTGGCAGCGGGTCTTACCCGCCCGGCTGCGCACCTTGAAACGGAATAAAAACGAGGAGTCTGACGATGAAAATCCTGCTGATCCGCCACGCTGAACCCGATTATGCCCACGATTCGCTGACCGAGAAAGGCTGGCGCGAAGCCGAACTGCTCAGCCAGCGCCTGGTCGATTTAGACATCCGCGACATCTACTGCTCGCCGCTGGGCCGGGCGCGCGACACCGCCAGCCTGACCTTGCGGAAATTGAACCGTGAAGCCATTATCCTGCCCTGGCTGACCGAATTTCGCGGCAAGGTCGTCGACCCGTGCAACGCCATGCTGAAAATTTCCTGGAACCTGATGCCGCAATACTGGACACGCTGCCCCGAGCTGTTCGACAAGGACCGCTGGCTGGACCACGACCTGATGCAGACGGGCAATGTCCGTGAAATCTACCAGGAAACGACGGATGGCGTCGACGCGCTTCTGGGCCGTTACGGCTACCGCCGCGACGGCTATCTCTGGCAGACCGCCAAAAACACTCCGGACACGATTGTGCTTTTTTGCCATTGCGCGATCAGCCAGGCGATCATGGGTCACCTTTTAGGCATCGCCCCGCCGCTGCTCTGGCACGGTTTCGTGCTCCCGCCCTCTTCGGTCACAACCCTGGTTACCGAAGAACGCATCAAGGGCACGGTGTTTTTCCGCTGCTGCCAGATGGGCGACACATCCCACCTGTTTGCCGCCGGTGAGCCGGTCTCCCATGCCGGCCTGTTCCCTGAGATCTTCCCGGAATCCTGAAGGAGGTCTTCTTATGACTCAGAAACTGTCTCTGGTCTTTTCCGGCATCACGGCCGTCTGCCTGTTGCTGCTTGTCGCTTTCCTTGTTATCGGGGCGCTGGTCTATGTTCCAAGAATTAACCAGGCGGTCGAGGGCTTTGCCGAAACCGCCATCGATTTGAAAGCCATGCAGGACGCGATGGACGATTTTGCTGCAGCGGCCGAACAGCTTAAAACCATCGACTTTGAAAACATCAACCGCCTGGTGCAGGAAAGCCGCGACTCCGTGACGGCGGCCGGCGAAAAGATCGAGCAAATCGACATCGCGACCTTGAACGACGCGATCCGCAACCTCAACGACACGATCGAGCCGCTGGCCCGCTTCTTCAATGTATTCCGCTGAACGGGAGACATCCATGTGTTTCCCGCATTTATCCCAAATTTTCAGGTTGATTAGTCTGTCTGCCCGTTTGCTTCCTCTGCCATCAGCTTAACGAAATCTGCCGGAGCATATACTGGAAAATGCGCATTCATGTAGTCCTTTGTATTTCGCGTCACAATACAATCGACGCCTGAGCGTATCGCAGTTTCCACCATAACCGCATCTTCAAAATCCGAAACCTCTGCTGCAATGGCATTTCGAATGTCCAGGGCAGACGTGTCCAGAAGCAAAAACAAGGTGCACAACTTAGACAGGATGTCCCGTGTGGTTCTGTCATCATGAGTTTGCCGATGTGTTAAGTAGTAGATGTCCGTGACCGACTTGGCCGTCAAAAACCCCTCGCAATGCCGGTTGGCAGCAAGCATAAACACATCTTGCGCGTCTTTGCAGAACGGCTCCCTGCTTTGGAGCGCATCGACGACGATGCAGGTGTCAATCAACGCCTTCATATCTTGTTAAGCCGTTCCTCTCGCGCTTCTTCCAGTGTCACGCCGGCAGGCAGAACACCAAACAGGGATTTGGCAATATTGACCCTGTCTTGATTCGGATTGGATAGTCTGGCAACGACTTTTCCGTTGCGCGTGATCAGAATGTCTTCGGTCGCTGCGAGCCGCAGGTATTTACCG
>JAAZFW010000178.1 GCA_012511525.1 Clostridiaceae bacterium | reverse complement strand
GTGATCGGCCGGCCGATCGGCGCGACGGCCTTCATGACCTGCCACGGCCACGAGAGCTGGCATCCCGATCCCGAGTTCTACTACAAGGTCGGGGGCGGACCGATGTTCGACATGGGGCCGTACTACTTGACCGCCCTGATCGCCCTTCTGGGGCCGGTGCGCCGGCTGACTGGCAGCACGGCGATGTCGTTTGCGCAGCGCACGATCACCAGCCAGAAGAAGAACGGGCAGGTGATCGATGTCGAGGTGCCGACCCATGTCGCCGGCCTGCTCGACTTCGCGTCCGGCGCTATCGGCATGATCCTGACCAGCTTCGACGTCTGGGGAGCAGAGCTGCCGCGTATCGAGATCTACGGCAGCCTGGGGACATTGTCGGTACCCGACCCCAATTCGTTCGGCGGCCCGGTTCGGCTGCGCATGGCGGGTGAAAAAGAGTTTAAACCTGTCGAGATCAGCCGTCCGTATGCAGAAAACAGCCGCGGCCTGGGCATTGCTGACCTGGCGCGCGCCTGGCGCGAAGGCAAATCGGACCACCGGGCGTCCGGGGCGCTGGCCCTGCATGTCCTGGAAGTGATGCACGGCTTCCACACCGCCTCGGATACCGGAGCTCATATCGCGCTTAGCTATCCTTGCGCGCGGCCGGTCGCGCTCGACCCGGCTGTCCGCTATTGACCTAGTGTTCGCTTTGAACCTGCAGCCGGTAGTGGTGCGGTGACATTTTCTTAAGCTGGCGAAATTGGCTGATAAAGTAGCTGGCGCTGGCGAAGCCGGTTTCCATGGCGATTTCCGTCACCGTCTTATCGGACGAAAGCAAGAGCTTTTCCGCCTCCGTAATCCGGACATAGTTCAGGTAGGCGGTAAAGCTCTTGCCCATGACGGCTTTGAAGTAACGCGAAAAATAACTGTAGCTCATGTTGCACAGTCGGGCCATCTGGGCGGCGGTCAGCTTGTTCATGTAGCCTTTGTCCAGGCAGTCGAAGACCGCCTGAAGCCGTTCCATGTCCTGCTCCTGGACCGAACGGCCGGCATCGACGCTCAGACCCTTGTTTTTCCAGCTGCGCAGCACCCAGAGGAAAATACGGCTGATGCTGGTTCGGACAGCCAGCTCGAAGCCGTAGGCGCGTTCGTCAAGCTCCGCCATGATGCCGCGAATCAGATCCGGCAGCTCTGTCCCGTCGAGCTCTGTTTTGCTGAAGACCTTCTGGGGCGATTCGCGGGCCATCGTAAACGGCAGGACATAGCGGGACTCAAAAACGAAGCGCGCTGCCGTGTACAGGATCTCGGGATTGAACTTGACGCAGATGTAGCGCGTGTGGGGCTCTCCCCAGATGGCATGGACGTCGCGGGCGTTGATCAGGACCATGTCACCGGCCGAGAAGGTGTAAAAACGGCCGTTCAGCAAGATGGACGCGCTGCCCTGGGTCGCATAGAGGATCTCGATGGCGTAGTGCCAGTGGGCGGCGCACATCAGGGGGGTGTCCCGAAAAGACTGGACATGGCAGCGGAACGGATAGTAGGGATGGCTGGAAGGCTGAATTTCCGGCTCATAGTAGGGTTCAGACTGCTTTTCTGACATGGGTTCTGGTCCCGCTTTCTGGCTTGATGACAAATATTTTATACTTTTTGGCAGCAAATGACTATTCCGGTCCCCGATCTTCTGGTAGCTTGAAAGCAGGCAGGCGGCCTGCTGTTTTCATCAAGCCGCCAAAAAACAAAATTGAGGTGATCACGCGTGGAAACAAAAATCGGTTTGCAGCTCTATTCGATCCGCTCCGCCATGGAGAATGATTTTTTCGGCTCGTTGGAGAAGGTAAAAGCGGCCGGCTACGATTGTGTTGAGTTTGCCGGATATGGCGGCCACAGCGCCCAAACTTTGAAAACGGAACTGGACCGGATCGGTCTGGAACCGTATTCGTCCCATGTCGGGGCCCAACTGCTCGAAAACCAGCTCGACGAGGTGGTTGCCTTCAGCCGTGAATTGGGTCTGTCCTGGGTCATCTGCCCGGGGTATCCGATCCATTCAGCGGAAGACTGCCGCGCCATTTCCGCGATCCTGGTCCGTGCGGCCCAGGCGCTGGCTCCGTACAACATCCGGGTCGGCTACCACAACCACCACCGCGAACTGGTTCAATTCGACGGCCAGTACGCCTTCAACCTGATCTTGCAAAACGACGCCGGTGTCCAACTGGCCGCCGAAGTCGACACCTGCTGGGTGCAGTATGCCGACGTCGACCCGGTCGCCTACATCGACAGCCTCGGCCAGTTGGCCGGACCGCTGCACTTCAAGGATATCAACGCCAACTACAAGGACATTTCCGGACACGACATCAACGTCGAAGTCGGCAACGGGATCATCGATTTTGCGGCCATTATCGAGGTCGCCCGCCGCAACAAGATCATCGGCAAGGGCTTGATCGTCGAGCAGGAGGCCTTCACCCGCGATATGTTCGAAAGCATCGCGATCAGCTGCGCCAACATCAAGAAACTTTTGGCTTAAAAACGAGGAGGAAAGAAAATGTCAGGCAAAACATTTAAAGTCGGCATCGTCGGCTGCGGCGGCATCGCCAACGGCAAACACATGCCCGCGCTCAAGAAGCGCCCGAACGTCGAGCTGGTCGCCTTTTGCGACATCGTCCCGGAGCGGACCGAGAAGGCTTCTGCCGAATACGGCGCCAAGGGGGCGAAGGTGTTTACCGACTACCGCGAGCTCGTAGCCCTGGCGGAGCTGGATGTCGTCCACGTGCTGACCCCCAACAAGTCGCACGCCCCGATCACGATCGCCGCCCTCGAGGCCGGCAAGCATGTGCTGTGCGAGAAGCCGATGGCCAAGACGGCCGCCGACGCCAAGGCGATGGTCGAAGCGGCCCGCCGCACCGGCAAGACGCTGAGCATCGGCTACCAGAGCCGCTACCGCACCGACTCGATGTATCTCAAGAAACTGATCGATGACGGCGAGCTGGGCGAGATCTATTACGCCCGGGCTCACGCGATTCGGCGCCGCGCCGTTCCGACCTGGGGCGTGTTCCTCAATGAGGAAGAGCAGGGCGGCGGGCCGCTGATCGACATCGGCACCCATGCCCTCGACCTGACCTTGTGGGAGATGAACAATTACGAACCGGCCAGCGTCATGGGCAAAACCTACCGCAAGCTGGCTGACACCCCGAACGCCGCCAACGCCTGGGGCCCGTGGGATCCGGCAAAATTTACCGTCGAGGATTCTGCTTTCGGCTTCATCACGATGAAAAACGGGGCGACGATCGTCCTCGAGGCCAGCTGGGCGCTCAACACGCTCGATGTCGGCGAGGCGACGACGACGCTTTGCGGCACCAAGGGCGGCGCGGACATGAAGGACGGGCTGCGCATCAACGGCGAGAAGAACAGCCGTACGTTCGTGACCAAGCCCGATCTGAAGGCCGGCGGCGCCGCATTCTACAGCGGCGTGACTGAAGAGGCGCAGGATGTCGAGTGCCGCATGTTCTATGAGGCGCTGGAAAAGGGAACAAAGCCGGTTGTTTTGCCGGAGCAGGCTTTCGTCGTCACCCAGATCCTGGAAGCGATCTACACCTCGAGCAAGACCGGCAAACCGGTCGTCTTCGACTAAAACCCCAGACAGAAGGAGCACAGCACGATGGTTCTTGGATTCTTAACCGCATGTTTACCGAAAGTCCCCCTGGAGGAGAAGGCCGCATGGGCCGCCGAGAAAGGCTTCAAGGCCCTGGAAATTGCCGTCTGGCCGCGGCTCAACGACCGTGATTACGCCAGCTCCGACATTGATGTGGCCAAACTGACCCAGGCCGAAGCGGACAAGATCCGCGCCATGATGGATTCGCTCGGCCTCACGATCTCGTCGCTCGCCTATTACGACAACAACCTCGATGCCGACCCGGCCAAGCGGGCGTTTGTCAACAACCATACCCGCCAGTGCATCCGGGCCGCGAAATTGCTGGGTGTGCCGGCCGTCGGCACATTTGTCGGCCGCAACATCACCAAGACGATCGCGGACAATTTCGACGAGTTTGAATCGGTGTTCGGCGCCATCGTCCGCGAAGCGGAAGAAGCGGGCGTCCAGATCATCATCGAGAACTGCCCGATGGAGGGCTGGCAGGTGCCTCTGCAGCCCGGGACCATTTCCTTTTCACCGGAGCTGTGGCAAGAGATGTTCCGGCGCGTGCCCAACCCCAATTTCGGGCTCAACTTTGACCCGTCGCACTTGTTTTACCAGCTGATCGATCCGCTGCCCCTGATCGGGCAGTTCAAGGACCGGATTTTGCATGTCCATGCCAAGGACGCCGAGCTGTTCCCCGAAAAGCTCGCCTATTACGGGATTTTCAACAAACTGCTGCCATCCAGCCAGGACAGCGGCTTTTGGCGCTTCCGCATGCCGGGTCTCGGCCAGGTCGATTTGGCCGGCATGGTGCGCGAGCTGAAGAAGATCGGCTACACCGGCGTGATCAGCATCGAGCATGAAGACCCGTTGTACGAAGCGAGCGAGGCCAAGATCTACGAAGGGCTCGAACTGGGGCTTATGCACATGACCCGGCTTCTGGCCTGATCCGATAGCCTTTACGGCCTGAACGCCGCCTGCCTGCCTGGCAGGCGGTGTTTTTTGTCTAGCCGGCCCGTCCGATAGGTCGCATTGACAAAAGTCTTTCGGGTCATCTATGCTGAGATCTAAAGGGACGTCTTGACAACAAGCAGGAGGACTTTTATATGCAGCGCATCGCTTTTGCCGGATTTCGGCATCCGCACATCCACATGCTGTATCAGCAGGCCAAACAGCTCGGACTGGACATCGCCGGCGCTTTCGAGGGCAACAGCCAGGCACAAGAAGACGCTCGCAAGGCGCTGGGCGTATCGTTCACCCATGCTTCCTACGCGGCGCTGCTGGCCGATCCGGCGGTCGATCTGATTGCGATCGGAGACACCTACGGGGCCCGCGGCGCGATGGCGATCGCCGCGCTTGAGGCTGGCAAGCATGTCATCTCCGACAAGCCGCTCTGCACGTCGCTTCAGGAACTGGAGACGATCCAAACCCTGTCCAGGTCCCGGAAGCTGAAGATCGGTCTGATGCTGGATTTGCGCTACAGCCCGGCAGCCGGACCGGTCGAACGCCTGATCCGCTCAGGTCAGCTGGGCGACATCCAGGCAATTTTTTTCAGCGGCCAGCATCCCCTGATGTACGGCACCCGGCCGGGCTGGTATTTTGAACCGGGCCAGCACGGCGGTACGCTTAACGATATCGCCGTCCACGGCCTGGACCTGGTCGCCTGGCTGACCGGACAGCATATCGAACAGGTTCTGGCCGCCCGCTGCTGGAACGCTTACGCTTCAGCCGTCCCGCATTTCAAGGACTGCGGCCAGTTCATGGTCCGGCTGAGCGGCGGCGCCGGCCTGATGGGCGATGTCTCATATGCGGCGCCGGACAGCTTTGGCTACGGGCTGCCGCAGTACTGGCGCTTCACGTTCTGGGGCCGCAGCGGCGTTCTCGAGGTCTCGTTCGGCGCCCAGCAGATCGAGTTGGCCCTGAACGGTGAAACCGTCCTGCGCCAGATCCCGCCCGACGCATCGGTGACGGGCAACTGCCTGACCGCCTTCCTGGACGATGTCGCCGGCCATCCAGGCGCGCTGGACACGGCGGCAGCCCTGGCGGCAAGCCGGGATGCGCTTACAATCCAGGCGTTCGCCGACGCGACCTGAGCAAAACAGTTTTGCACCCATGAAAACGGCCCGGTCAATCTGACCGGGCCGTTGTTCTTATAAGGAGAAAGGGGTTTAGAAGCGGAACGCCTTTTTGCCGGCATAGACGGCGCGGCTGCCCAGGGCTTCCTCGATGCGCAGCAGCTGGTTGTACTTGGCGACGCGGTCGGTGCGCGACGGGGCGCCGGTCTTGATCTGGCCCGCGTTGGTGGCGACAACGACATCGGCGATCGTGACATCCTCGGTTTCACCGGAACGGTGGGAGACGACGGCCGTCCAGTTGTTGCGCTGGGCCATCTCGATGGCCGCCATGGTCTCGGACAGCGTGCCGATCTGGTTGAGCTTGATCAGGACGGAATTGCTGACGCCCAGGCCGATGCCCTTCTGGATGCGGGTGGTGTTGGTGACGAACAGATCGTCGCCGACCAGTTGGATCTTTTTGCCCAGCTTGTCGGTGAGCAGCTTCCAGCCTTCCCAGTCTTCCTCGGCAAGACCATCTTCGATCGAGATGATCGGGTAGCGGTCGACGAGATCGGCCCAGTAGTCGACCATTTCTTCACGGGTCTTCAGCTGGCCGGATTTCCAAAAGAGGTACTTGCCTTCCTCACCGGCGGCTTTGGCTTCTTCGTAAAGCTCGGTCGCGGCCGGGTCCATGGCGATGGCGATGTCGGTGCCCGGCCGGAATCCGGCAAGCTTGATCGCTTCGACCAGCAGGGACAGGGCTTGCTCATCGCTTTCCAGGTTGGGGGCGAAACCGCCCTCATCGCCGACCGCTGTGGCCAGCTTGCGGCTTTTGAGCAGCTTTTTCAGGGTGTGGAAGACTTCGATGCTCCACTGGAGTCCCTGGCGGAACGTTTCGGCGCCGACCGGCATGATCATGAATTCCTGCAGGTTGACACTGTTGTCCGCATGCTTGCCGCCGTTGATGATGTTCATCATCGGCACAGGCAGGATATGGGACTGCAGGCCACCCAGGTATTCGTACAAGTCCAGGCCCAGGGCGTTGGCCGCTGCCTTGGCGCAGGCCAGGGAGACTGCCAGCATCGCGTTGGCGCCCAACTTGGCCTTGTTGGGTGTCCCATCCAGCTCGATCATCAGGTCGTCGATGCCTTGCTGGTCGAAAACATTGCAGCCTTCCAATTCAGGCGCGATCATTTCGTTGACGTTCTGGACCGCCTTGAGGACGCCCTTGCCAAGGAATCGGCCCGGATCCTCGTCGCGAAGCTCGACGGCTTCGAAAGCGCCGGTCGATGCTCCGGAGGGTACGGCGGCGCGGCCGATGGAACCGTCTTCCAGTTCGACCTCGGCTTCAACCGTAGGATTGCCGCGCGAATCGATGATTTCGCGGGCCCAGATCTGGG
>JAAZFW010000177.1 GCA_012511525.1 Clostridiaceae bacterium | reverse complement strand
GCCAGATCGAAAGCAAGACCACCATCTGCCCGGTCTGCGGCAAGCCTGCCGGCACCGGCAAATTCTGCAACAATTGCGGCGCCTCCATGGCACTCAAGGAATGCTCGCGCTGCGGCGCCAAAAACGCCCAGACCGTCAAATTCTGCAACAACTGCGGCGCGCCGCTGAACGCGCCGGCGCCAACGCCCGGCAAATGCCCCTCCTGCGGTGCGCAAAATGCGCCAGGCACCAAATTCTGCGGCGAATGCGGCACGAAGCTGAATGGCTGATCGGATCGGTGGCGGACGATGAACGGCGAACCCTATGAAGGCCAGCTGACCTCGCCCGGACTGAACGGGCCGGTCAAGCTGACGATCGGCGACGACGCACTCATCCTGGATAATGCACAAGATCTGTCGGTGCTGCCCTGCGCCGGCATCAGCGCCATTCAGCTGCAAGATTACGCCGTACACATCATGGCAGCCGGACAGCGTTTTGTCATCTCGCGCCTGGGGCAGGCCTGCCAATGGTTTTACGATGAGCTGGCTGCAGCCTACAACCGGTGTGTGCTGCGCGCCTTGTTCATTGACAAGGCCCCGTTGCTGACCACGACCGGTGCCATCGAATTCCACGAGTCCCAGGGAGGCTGGACGGAATCGGGACAGATCGCGCTGTTTGACGATTGCCTGTGCGTGCTGCCGCCTGACAGCCGCGCGCGCCGGCTGCCGCTAGCTTTTATAACAGCCATCGAACGGCAGCCATACGGCCTGACTTTCATACTCAGCAGCGGCGAAACCTGCCAGCTGGCGCACCTGGGCTATGACCTGGCTCCGCTCGAGCGTCAGCTCGACACCTGCCGGCGCGCGCTGGGCGAAAAAACCCGGACTGCCCGGCAGCAGATGATTCCCCAGTTCAGCCCAAGTCAGGCCCTGCAGGCAGCGAAGCTGCTTCCCGAAGGCCTGGCCGTGCCGCTTTCCGGCCTGCAGGCCGCTCTGCCAGCCCTGGCGCAGGCTGTTCAGGATCTGGCCTCTTCCCGGTTGGCCTGGTCCTGGCCCCTGATCCAGAAAGTGGGCGACCAGGACCAGTTATGCGTCGGTCTCAAGGAAACCGCTCCGGCTTCGGATGATAGCGAAGCCCAGCCGGATCAGCATCTCTGGGTTGTCGCACCAGGCCGCGGCGAGCAGACCGCCGCCGTCGAGCTTGCCCTGGCAGGCGACGAAGCCGCTGCGACCTATGTCTACCGGACAGATGGTTCTTTCACTCGGTTCCTGCCTTTGCTGAACCGAGCCTTTGAGGCAGCCGGATTCAGGCGGGAATTGCTCGCATTGACGGAACAAGAGCTTATGCAGGGACAGTATGCCGCCTACCGGATGCTGATCGAGCGCACGCCTGCCCTTCTGGAACTGCGCCGGCGCTACATCGGGCGGGTCGTGCACGCGAACCCAGCGAGTTGGGAAAACGGCCTGCGAAAACTTTTAGCTGCCCCAATGCCTGCTGCTAAAGATTCCGATCCGGTTTTCTGTTCCTGCTGCGGCGGCCGCCTGTCATCGCAAGCGGCTTTTTGCGGCCAGTGCGGCCGTCCGGTCCGGCACTAAATGACAAAGGAGACATGACCATGCTGACTTCACGAGACATCGCCAAAATGCTCGACCACTCGCTATTAAGACCCGAGATGGATACCGGGACGGTTCGCCAGGGCTGCGAAATCGCCCTCAAGTACGAAACCGCGACGGTCTGCGTCAAGCCCAGCGACCTGCCGATCGCCCGCGAGGTGCTTGCAGGATCGCCGGTCAAGCTCAGCACCGTGATCGGCTTCCCGCACGGCTCCAACCGCACCGACGTCAAGGTCTTCGAATCGGAGCGGGCCATGGACGATGGCGCCGTCGAACTGGACATGGTGATCAACATCGG
>JAAZFW010000176.1 GCA_012511525.1 Clostridiaceae bacterium | reverse complement strand
TGCTGATCGACATGCCGCCCGGCACAGGCGACGTGCCGCTGACCGTCTTTCAATCGATTCCGCTCGATGGCCTTGTCATGGTCACAACACCGCAGGACCTGGTCGGGCTGATCGTCAAGAAAGCGCACGCGATGGCGCGCATGATGAACGTCAAACTGCTTGGGCTGGTCGAAAACATGTCCTGGCTGCTTTGTCCTGGCTGCGACCATGAGATCTCCCTTTTCGGCACCGGCCAGACGGCCGCTGCCGCCGATATGGATTTGCCGCTCCTGGACCGGCTGCCGCTCGATCCGGACCTGGCCTCGCTCGTTGACCAGGGGCGATTGGAAGACTACGAAAAACCTCTGCTGAGCCAGACCGTGGCGACCGTTGCCCGGTTAGCCCAAACCAGGCAGCCGTCATGACGCGCCGCACGAGACATGCGGCCTGCTGGCTGTTCATCCTGCTTGTAGTCCTGCTCAGCGGCTGCCGCGAAATACCGGTCGTGGGGGAACTGGACGACAACGCGCCGGTGGCCCTGATCTGTTTCGAAACGCTCGATGACGGCGTCAGCGGCGTCGTCTACCGGCGCGTCAACCGGTTCGAAGCCTTGATCGGGGGCAGCGATAAGCCGCTCCTGGTCGCGTTTTACCAGCTTGGCGATGACGTGAACACGCGGGTCATCCCCGTATTGGAGCAGATGGCCGACGACTACCGGGACCGTCTGTCCATCGTCTGGATCGACGCCGCCCGGGAAGACGGCATCGCCCAGTCGTTCGGCGTCGAGCAGCTGCCGCAGTTTACAATGGTGGAAGGCGCATCCCTGAAGCGCTCCCTGGTTGGTTACGACGAACAGGGAGACGAGAAGCTGGCTGCGCTGATCCAACCTTATATGGTCCAAGGAGGTTAGCCATGGATACGAAGATCAGGGAGATCGCGAGACGGCTGCGCGGCATGCGCGAGGTTCTCGAAGTGCCGGAAGCGGAGATGGCCGCCGCGACGGGTGTCTCATGCGACGAGTACCGGGCCCTTGAAGAAGGGGAGAAGGACTTCAGTTTCACGTTCCTGTATCGCGCCGCCCAGCGCTTCAACATCGACTTGACCGATCTGCTGACCGGTGAGTCGCCCCACCGCTCAGGCTACACCCTGATCCGAAAGGGGGAAGGCCTGCCGATCGAGCGGCGGGCCGGCTTCCGTTACCTGAACCTGGCACCGTTTTTCCGCGGACGGATGGCCGAACCGTTCCATGTCACGGCGCCGGCGCAGCCGGACGCGCAAACCTGCCAGATCGCGCTGAGCAGCCATGCCGGCCAGGAAATGGACTACATCCTGTCGGGCGCGCTGCGCGTCCACATCGACGGCCACGAAGAAATCCTGTATGCCGGTGACAGCCTGTATTACGATTCCGGCCGTCCGCACGGGATGGTCGCCCTGAACGGCCCCTGCCAGTTTCTGGCCTTTGTCATCGCGCCCGAGGAGGAGCCAACATGCTGAACTTGTACCGCAACTATGTTCGCGAGACCGTCGATTCGGCCGGCAACATCACGGATTATGACCTGATTGTCCCCGACACGTTCAATTTCGCCTATGATGTCGTCGACGCGATTGCAAAGGCAGAGCCCGGGCGGCGGGCCATGCACTGGTGCAACGAGGCAGGGGAGCACCGGACGCTCACGTTTTCCGACTTCAAGCGCGAAAGCGATCGCTGCGCCTCGTTTTTACAGTCCGCGGGTATTCGGAAAGGGGACCGCGTGCTGTTGATCCTGAAGCGTCATGTGCAGTTCTGGTACGCGATATTGGCCTTGCACAAGATCGGTGCCGTCGCGATCCCGGCTACCAACCAGCTGCTCGTCAAGGATCTTGTCTACCGCATTCAGGCCGCTGAGATCAGCGCCGCAATCTGCACGCCGGACGGGCAGATCGCCGCCTGCCTTGAGGATGCTGAAGCCACGAGCGGCCGCGCCCTGACCAAGATCATTGTCCGCCAGTCGCGGCCGGGATGGCTGCAGTTCGAGGAAGGCCTGGCCAAGGCGCCGCCTTTCTGCCGCCCGGAAAAAGCGCTTGCCCCTTCCAACAGCGACATGATGCTGCTCTACTTCACGTCTGGAACGACCGGCATGCCCAAAATGGTGACACACGATTTCACCTATCCGATCGGCCATTTGCCGACTGCCCGTTACTGGCACCGGGTCGACCCGGAGGGGCTGCACCTGACCGTGTCGGAGACCGGCTGGGCCAAGTCGGTCTGGGGCAAGCTGTACGGCCAGTGGATCATGGAAGCGGGCATCTATGTCTATGACTACGACCGTTTCGATCCGCTGGCCCTGCTCGAGCGGCTTCAGGACGACCAGGTGACCACCTTCTGCGCGCCGCCGACCATCTACCGTTTCCTGATCAAGCAGGACCTCAAGCGCTTTGACCTGTCCAGGCTGCAGCATTGCACCATCGCCGGCGAGGCCCTCAACCCGGAAGTCTACGAGCGTTTCCTCGAGGCAACGGGGCTCGAGCTCAAGGAAGGCTACGGGCAGACCGAGATGACGCTGGCTGTCGTGACCAATTACTGGATGAAGACCAAGCCCGGCTCGATGGGCAAGCCGTCCCCGATGTATCCGATCCGGCTGCTTGACGATCAGGACAAGCCGGTCGCGCCCGGCCAGTCCGGCGAGATCTGCGTCCTGACCGGTGAGCGCAAGATCCCGGGCATGTTTTGCGGCTACCACAAGGACCCGGAGCTGACGCGGTCGGTCTGGAAGGATGGCATCTACCGCACCGGCGACCTGGCCTGGCAGGACGAGGACGGCTACCTGTGGTTTGTCGGCCGTTCCGACGACATCATCAAGTCGTCCGGCTACCGCATCGGCCCGTTTGAGGTTGAGAGTGTCCTGATGGAGCATCCGGCGGTCATGGAATGCGCAATCACCGGCGAACCCGACCTGGTGCGCGGCCAGCTGGTCAAGGCGACGGTGGTTCTCGCGGCAGGCTATGAGGCTTCGGACGAGCTGCGCCAGGAACTGCAGCAGTATGTCAAGACGCATACCGCGCCCTACAAGTATCCGAGGGTGCTGGATTTTGTCTCCGAACTGCCCAAAACGATCAGCGGAAAAATCCGCCGCGTGGCGATTCGCCAGGGAAAGGCCTGATGACGCATGGGACAGACCGATTGGATCTATTGCACGGCGATCGGCCAGGACAGCCACCGCTTCATGACCGCAGCGGAGCGAGCCGCCAGACCGGAGCGGCCGCTGGTCCTGGGCGGTGTCGTGATTCCGGGTGAGGTTCCGCTATCCGGCAACAGCGATGCGGACGTTTTGCTCCACGCAGTCACCAACGCGCTGTCCGGCCTGACAGCACAGAACATCCTGGGGACGCGCGCCGACCGCCTCTGCCTGGAGCAGGGCATCACCGACAGCGCGGTTTACGTGCGCGAAGCGCTGGCGGACCTCCTTTCAGGCGGTTGGGAACTGCTGCACCTCTCGCTGTCGGTCGAGGCCGCCCGCCCCCGGCTGTCAGACTGGATCGGACCGATCCGGGAACGCCTGGCCGAGCTGACCGGGCTGCAGCCCGATCGAATCGGGCTGACCGCGACCTCGGGCGAAGGCTTGACCGCGTTCGGGCGCGGCGAAGGCATGATGGTCATCTGCCTGGCCAGCGCCCGCCGGCCGGGTCCCGCTTAGAAATCGCGTTTTGTCAGCAGCCATCTGGCATAAGCCAAGTCGGCCGGTGTAGTCAATTTGATGTTTTGCTCATCGCCTGGAACAAGATAGACGGGGATGCCGGCATTTTCGAGCACGGACAAGTCGTCGGTGCCGCGAAACCCTTGCCGCGACGCGAGGTCATAGGCTTGTGTCAATAACGACCAGGCGGCGCCCTGCGGCGTCTGCATGGCCCACAGGCCCTGGCGGTCGGGGGTTTCCAGCACGCGGCCTTCGGGGGTGGCCCGCTTGATCGTGTCCTTGACCGGCAGGGCGGCCCCGGCGGCAAAACGGCAGCGAACCGCGTCCAGGACGCGCCTTATCAGTTCGGGCGCCGCCAGGCAGCGCGCGCCGTCATGCACGAGAACCGGAGCATCCGCCGGCGGGTTGACCTGCTGCCGGAGCGCGGCCAGGCCGTTGGCGACCGAGTCCTGGCGGGTGGCATCGCCGGCGGCCAGGCCGATCAGACGATGCAGGGGGAACGATCGCAAGAGACGGGTCATCTCCGGCAGCTTTTCAGGTGAAGCCACGACCAGGTAACCGTCGATTTCAGGGGTCTGCTCGAGGACCAGGCAGGTGCGCACAATCACCGGCATTCCTTCGAGGACGAGCAGCTGCTTGCCGGCGGCATATCCCATCCGGGTGCCAGAACCGGCCGCGGCGACAACGACATAGGCCGGTGAAAGGACGGGTGTGGCCTGTTTGGCCGTTCCCGTCACGGCTTTTGTGCCCCGTTATCGAACAGCACGTCCATCGCTTCGCCGACCCGGTCGACATAGAACAGGTCGCAGGATTCCGGCAGGCGCAGCCGGTCCACGGCCAGCTTGCAGCTGCCGGGCAGGACAAACGTCGTGAATCCCTGGCGAAACGCCTCCTGTACGCGCCGGTCAGCCTGGGACACGGACCGGATCTCACCGGTCAGGCCGACTTCGCCAAAGACCAGGCAGGATGAACGGACAGGCTTGTTGTTCTGGCTGGACATCACGGCCGCCAGGATGCACAGGTCGGCTGCCGGCTCGGCCAGGCGCAGGCCGCCCACAACGCTGACATACGTGTCCACGTTATTCAGGCCGAGTTGGAAATGCTTGTCCAGAACAGCCAGAAGCATGGT
>JAAZFW010000175.1 GCA_012511525.1 Clostridiaceae bacterium | reverse complement strand
TCTGTGCAGGCATGTAAGATACCTCCTAACTGCTCAGGTTCCGCGCGCGCTCACTCTTCGTGAGCAGCCAGCGACAGACCCATTTCTTCTAGTTTTTGAATAACTTCTTCCAGGGACTTTTTCCCCAGGTTGCGCACTTTCATCATGTCCTCTTCACTCCGCGCCACCAGGTCGCCGATCGTGTTGATGCCGGCGCGCTTGAGGCAATTGTAGGTGCGGACTGAAAAGTCGAGATCCTCGATCATGATGTCCAAAGGCTTGCTTTTGTCCGTGGGCTTATCGGGTTTGGTAAATCCGGTTCCATCGCTGGTTTCAGCCAGGGCCATAAACAAGCTGAGATGGTCGTCCAGGATCGCGGCGCCCGCGCTCAGGGCGGCGGCGACTTCCGTGGTTGCGTCCGTCCAAATCTCAAGCGTCAGCCTGTCGTAGTCGGTAAACTGGCCGACACGGGTGTTCTCAACCGAGAAATTAACCTTGGTGACCGGCGTGAAGATCGCGTCGATCGGGATCACGCCGATGGGCTGGTTGGACCACTTGTTGCGCTCAGCCGTGTTGTAGCCGCGGCCTTTGTTGAGTGTCAGTTCCATGAAGAGGCGGCCGTCGCCGTTCAGGGTCGCGATCGGATGATCCGGGTTCATGATCTCGACTTCTTCGTCGCGAACGATGTCCCCGGCGGTAACAACACCTGTACGTCCCTCGTCGGTGCTGATGTAAACGGTCTTCGGTCCGTCGACATGTAACTTGTCCCGGATGCCTTTGACGTTGAGGATGATCTCTGTCAGATCCTCGATCACGCCCTTGATGGTTGAAAATTCGTGGTAGACGCCGTCAACCCGGATTGCCGTCACGGCAGCGCCCGGAAGCGATGACAACAAAACACGCCTGAGCGAATTGCCCAGGGTTATGCCGAAACCGCGTTCCAGCGGCTCAACGACAAACTTACCATACGAACCATCATCCTGACGATCAACGCATTCGATCATCGGCTTCTTGATTTCAATCATCTTTTTCCTCCTTTTTGCGCCTGGGCCATGCAATCAAACCGCAGATCACTTGGAGTACAGCTCGACAATGAGGGTTTCCTTGACCTCGATGTCGACATCGGCACGGGCAGGAAGCTGGACCACCGTACCACTGAGCGCGTCAGCATTGAATGAGAGCCAGGCCGGAACCGAACGGTTGGCCAGGTCCTGGAACTTGGGCGACTTGCGCGAGCTTTCCCTGACAGTGATGACATCATTGGCCTTGGTGATGTAAGAAGGTATGTTGACCTTCTTGCCATTCACGGTGAAATGCCCGTGGGTCACCAGCTGACGGGCCTCGGCGCGCGAAGACGCCAGTCCGAGCCGGTAGACAATGTTGTCCAGGCGAAGCTCGAGCATCTGGAGCAGATTCTCGCCGCTCTTGCCCTTCATCCGGGACGCTTTTTCGAACGTGTTATGGAACTGTTTTTCCAAAACACCGTAAAAACGCTTGGTCTTCTGTTTCTCACGCAGCTGCGTGCCGTATTCAGATACCTTTTTTCTTCCTTGTCCATGCTGGCCGGGAGCAAAGCTCCTTCTGGCAATGGCACATTTCCCTGTATAGCAACGCTGGCCCTTGAGGAAAAGCTTTTCGCCTTCCCTGCGGCAAAGCCTGCATGCTGCTTCTGTATATCTGGCCATGCTTTACACCTCCGGAATCAGACTCTTCTTCTCTTTGGCGGCCTGCAGCCATTGTGTGGAATCGGGGTCACGTCCTTGATCAGGGTCACGTCCAGGCCTGCAGCCTGCAGAGAACGAATCGCGGCTTCACGGCCGGCTCCGGGTCCCTTGACGAACACTTCAACCGTGCGCATCCCGTGGTCGATTGCCGTCTTGGCTGCCGACTCGGCGGCCATCTGGGCGGCAAATGGCGTCCCCTTGCGGGAACCTTTCATGCCCATACCGCCGGCGCTGGCCCAGGCAATCGCATTGCCGGCCGGATCGGCGATCGTGACGATCGTATTGTTGAAAGAAGAGTGAATATGCGCCGCACCGCGGTCGATATTCTTGCGTTCTCTTCTCTTGGGCCGTGCAGCGGCCTTTTTTGCTGTCGCTTTAGCCATGCTGTTGCCTCCTTATTTCCGCTTGCCTGCAATGGTGCGCTTGGGTCCCTTGCGGGTGCGGGCGTTGGTCTTGGTGCGCTGTCCGCGAACCGGCAAACCGGTCCTGTGACGGCGGCCGCGATAGCAGCCGATTTCCGTCAGGCGCTTGATGTTCATGGCGATGTTCCTTCTCAGGTCACCTTCGACCATGTAGCCGTTTTCGATTGTATCCCTGATCTTTGAGATATCGTCTTCGCTCAGATCCTTTGCGCGTGTATCAGGATTCACGCCGCAGGCAGCCAGAATTTTGTTGGACAGGGTTCTGCCGATACCATAGATGTAGCAAAGCGCGATTTCTATGCGCTTCTCATTGGGCAGATCCACTCCGGCAATTCGTGCCATCAGTTTGCACCTCCATCGTACAACGGGTCAAATGGTTCTCTATCTTCAACACGTAGGGGTATTGTCCGGCCTTTGGGCCAGAGCAGCCGCACCCCTGCGCCGTGCGTAGCTGAAGAAGGCTGTTGGTCAGCCTTGTTTCTGCTTGTGCTTCGGATCCGGGCAAATCACCATGACATGGCCCTTGCGACGGATGATCTTGCACTTCTCACAAATCGGTTTTACGGACGGTCTTACCTTCATGGTCTTATCCTCCTCTTGTGCCGATGCCGCTCTCTCGAGCAAGACAAAACGGCGCATGCTAAAATATTGTACCAGATTCAGCGATAAAATCAAGTTCTTTTTTCTGCGCCCTATTTGGCACGCCAGGTGATCCGACCACGGGTCAGGTCATAGGGCGACAGTTCGATCGTGACACGGTCTCCGGTCAGGATCTTGATGTAGTTCTGGCGGAGTTTGCCAGAAATATGCGCGGTGATTTCATGGCCGTTTTCCAACCGGACTTTGAAAACTGCGTTGGGCAGCGTATCGGTCACGATGCCTTCGACTTCTATGGTGTCTTCCTTGGACATTCACGTTCCTCCTTCGTTACGGTCAACAAACACGGGGTGCTTCGGGTTATATGGGGCTAGCAACTGGCGGATCCGGGCATTCTTCTGTCCGTTATCGCCCAGTTTGCCCAGGCCGTCCAAAAATCCGGTCTCCTCAGCCGGATTGACGATCCGGACATGGCGGACATTCTTCTTTTTTTGTTTCCCGACAGGTCTGGCCGAGCCGTCGCACAGCCAAACCCACTTTGCATCGACGCTCATGACCAAAAAACAGCGGCTCTTGTCATGGCCGGCCACGGAACGGACCACCATGCCCGGCCGGATATCGTGCGTAAACTGGATCATGCCGTTTCTTCCCCCTGCCAGGCGGTCAAAACCAGCGGGCCGTTGTCGGTCACGGCAAAGGTGTTCTCGTAATGGGCCGACGGGCGACCGTCTGCCGTGACGATGGTCCAGCCGTCCTCGAGCATGAGAACCCGGCGTGTGCCGAGGTTGATCATCGGCTCCATGGCAAGAACCATTCCGGCTTCCAGGCGCAGCCCGTGCCCGGCCCGGCCGAAATTCGGCAGGTCAGGCTCTTCGTGCAGATTGCGGCCGATGCCGTGCCCGGTCAATTCGCGAACGACGCCGTAGCCGTGTTTTTCAGCGTGGGTCTGTACAGCGGCAGACAGGTCGCCCAGACGATGGCCGGGCAATGCCTGCGCCAGACCTTTCCAGAAGCTTTCGCGCGTCACCTGGACGAGACGGTCAACCTCCGGGCTGATCTGACCGACCGCGAAGGTCCTGGCTGCGTCGGCGTGGTAGCCGTCCAGGCAGACGCCGACATCGACGGATATGATGCTGCCTTCCCGAAGGATACGTTTCGGGCTGGGAATGCCGTGGACCACTTCCGCGTCTATGGAGGCGCAAATCGCCGCCGGGAACGGTGGCTGGCCATAGCCTAAAAACGAGGGGACTCCGCCTGATTGGGCGATCAAATCTCTGGCGGTGGCGTCCAGGTCGGCGGTGCTGATACCGGGTCGGACCTGCCGGCTGACAGCCAACAGGACAGATGCGACAATACGGCCGGCCTCGGCCATCTTCTCGATCTCATGGGCTGATTTGATGTGTACCATGGGTCCCGCTCCTGTCATGCCCGGCCGAGCCGGTCATCGAGCAACTGGCGGACCGTTTGGAAGCAAGCTTCGATGGTGCCCTCGTTATCGGCATCGATCAGCAGGCCGCGCTCGCGGTAATAAGCGATCAGGGGCTCTGTCTGCTCCTTGTAAGTTTGCAAACGCTTGAGAATCGTCTCCTCCTTGTCGTCGGCGCGCTGGACCAGGGTCACCTGGCAATCGTCGCAGATCCCCGCGGCGCGCGGCTTTTGCGAATGGATGTTGTAGCCGCGGCCGCACCGGGGGCACATGCGCCGGCCGGAAAGCCGCTTCAGAATGGTCTCGTCGCGGACGATCAGGTTCAGGACGGCGGTCAGGGGCTTGTCCTGCAGGGCGTTAAGGCGCGCCAGGGCGTCTGCCTGAACGATCGTGCGCGGAAACCCGTCGAGCAAAAAGCCGCGCTTGCAGTCGTCTTGCTCGAGGCGGTCGGCAACCATCGTGATCGTCAGGGCGTCCGGAACCAGGGCCCCGCTGTCGATGTAGGTTTCTGCTTCCTGCCCCAATGCTGTCTTTTCCCGGATATTCCGCCGGAAGATATCGCCGGTGGAGATATGGGGAATCTCGTACAGCTGTTCGAGGTCGGCTGCCAGCGTCCCTTTGCCGGAACCTGGCGGGCCTAACAGGATCAATTGCATGACTGGCCTCCTAAACAGGAACAAGGGCATCCCGCTTCTGGCTAAAGCGGAACGCCCTGTTGCCGACGCTTTTTGACTTAATCAAGAAAGCCCTTGTAATGACGCATGACCATCTGGGCTTCCAGCTGGTTGACCAGGTCGATCGCCACACCGACCAGGATGATCACCGCGGTGCCGCCGAACCAGATGCCTTGCATGTTTGTAACGGCACTGAGCAGGGTCGGCATGAGGACGATCAGAACCAGGAACATGGCGTCAAACCAGGACAGCCGGCGGGATGTGCGGTTGATGAAATCCGCTGTCGGGCGTCCCGGACGGATTCCGGGGATAAAGCCGCCGTTTTTCTGCAGGTTGTTCGCCACTTCGATCGGGTTGAACTGGACCATCGAGTAAAAGAAGGTGAACCCGATGATCATCAGGCCGTATACGACATAGTAAAGGGGGTTGCTCGAAAAGTTCATGAACCACTGGGCGATCGGTCCGACCTCGGCGCCCGGCCGTGTAAACAACGAGACCAATGTCGACGGCAGCATGACGATCGAGCTGGCGAAGATGACCGGGATAACGCCGGCCTGATTGACTTTGATCGGCAGGTAGGTGCTCTGGCCGCCGTACATTTTGCGGCCGATGACCTTCTTGGCGTACTGCACCGGGATGCGGCGTTCCGCCATCTGGACAAAGACGACCAGCGCGATGACCAGCACAAACAGCGCGATGACGCCGATCGTCATGACGATCGACACGATGGCGTTGCGGGTCAACGTCCAGGTCTGGAAATAGCCGAACAGCGTTTTGACGGCATCCGGGCCGCGGGTAACGATACCAGCGAAGATGATCAGGGAGATCCCGTTGCCGATACCGGATTCGTTGATCTGCTCGCCGATCCACATGATGAAGGCCGTACCGGCGGTAAAGCTCAGGATAACCAGGATCGCGTTCAGACCGAACGGCAGGGCCGGTGTCGAAGCCAGGCGCGTCGTGTACCAGTACGCCGTGGCCTGCATGATGGCAAGCCCGACGGTCAGGTAACGCACGTACTGCTGAATCTTCTTGCGGCCTTCGTCGCCTTCCTTCTGCAGCCGTTCCAGGGCAGGAATGGCCACAGTCAGAAGCTGCATGATGATCGATGAATTGATGTAGGGCACGATACCGAGCGAAAAGATGGAAACCTGCTTAAAGGCGCCGCCCGAGATGATGTCCAAAAAGCTTCCCAGCTGGCCAAAGCGATCGAGCAGTTCGGTAAACGCGGCTGCGTCGATGCCGGGGACAGGAACCCTGATGCCGATCCGGTAAACGATCAGCATGATCAGGGTAAACAGGAGCTTCTTGCGCAGATCCGGGATTTTAAAAGCATTTTTCAGGGTTTCGATCATACCGGACATGCTTTAAACCTCCTCGGCCGTTCCTCCAGCCTTTTCAATTTTCTCCTTGGCCGATGCGGTGAACGCATTCGCGCGCACATGCAGTTTTTTCGTCAGCTCGCCGTTGCCGAGGATCTTGATGCCGTCGTTGACCTTGGGCAGCGTAATCAGGCCGGACGCTTTCATGCTCTGAGCGTCGAGTGTCAGGTCCGCTTCAAACCGCTCCAGATCGCCGACATTGATCTCGACGTATTGCGCGGCAAACCGCTTGTTGTTGAAACCGCGCTTAGGCAGCCGGCGGTAGAGCGGCATCTGGCCGCCTTCGAAACCGGGACGGACGCCGCCGCCTGAGCGGGAGTTCTGTCCCTTATGGCCGCGGCCGGCTGTCTTGCCGTTGCCTGAGCCGGGGCCGCGCCCCTTGCGGTAGGCATTCTGCCGTGCGCCTGGCGCAGGGGATAGTTCATTGATCTTCATTGAGATGACGCCTCCTTATGCTTCTTCACAGCGAACCAGGTGGGCTACATGCCGAACCATGCCGCGGATTGATGGCGTCGCTTCCTGTTCGATGGTCTGGCCGACCTTATGAAGGCCAATGGCACGCACCGTAGCGACTTGCTTCTTGTTGGCATTGTTGGTGCTTTTCACCAATGTGATAATTAATTTTGACACGCCTGAGCCCTCCCTTACAGTATGTCTTCGACGGATTTGCCGCGAAGCCTGGCGACCTGTTCCGGCGACTTCAGGCTCTTGAGACCTTCCATGGTTGCGTTAACCATGTTGTTGGGGTTGTTCGAACCCAGCGACTTGGTCCGGATATCCTTGATGCCGGCCAGCTCCAGGACGGCGCGGACCGGGCCGCCGGCGATAACGCCGGTACCGCCGCCAGCCGGCTTGAGCAGGACCTTGCCGGCGCCGAAGGTGCCGATGGTCTCATGCGGGATGGTCGAATCCTGCAAAGGAACCTGGATCAGGTTCTTGCGGGCATCCTCGATCCCCTTGCGAATCGCGTCCGGTATTTCAGCGGCTTTACCCAAACCTTTGCCGACATGGCCATTCTCGTCACCGACGATGACCAGGGCGGCAAAGCGGAAGTTGCGGCCGCCTTTGACGGTTTTGGAAACACGCCCGATATGAATGACTTTTTCTTTCAGCTCGACTGCGTTTGTTTCGTAGCGCATGACAGTTCCTCCCTGCTTAGAATTTCAGTCCGGCTTCCCGGGCTGCTTCGGCCAAAGCCGCAACGCGACCGTGGTAGATATAGCCGCCGCGGTCAAAAACCACGTTGGTTATACCCTTGTCCAGGGCACGCGCGGCGACCAGCTTGCCGACTGCCGCTGCGCCTTGCTTGTTGCCGTTGGCTATGCCTTGCTCCTTGATCTCCTTGTCCAGCGTCGACGCGCTGGCCAGCGTCTGGCCGGTCGTGTCGTCGATCACCTGGGCATAGATTTGGGCGAGGCTGCGGAAAACGCAAAGTCTCGGGCGTTCGCCGGTGCCGCTGATCTTGCTGCGGACACGGGCATGCTTTCTCTTGCGTATATCGTTTCGGCTGACATTACTACTCATCTTATTCCACCCTTTCGCGATCAGGCGCCCTTGGCACCGGTCTTGCCTTCCTTGAGCTTGAGGACCTCGAAGTCATACTTGATCCCCTTGCCATGGTAGGCGTCCGGCACACGGAGCGAGCGAATCTTGGCAGCAGTCTCGCCGACGAGTTGCTTGTCGGCACCCTTGACCACGATCTTGTTCTGTGCGGGAACGTCGATCGCGATACCGGCGGGCTCCTCAACCTCGATCGGATGCGAGTAGCCAATATTCAGCACGAGCTTATTGCCTTGTTTCTGCGCCCTGTAGCCGACGCCGTTGATGTCGAGGTTTTTGACAAACCCCTGAGACACCCCGATGACCATGTTGTTGATCAGCGAGCGGGTCAGCCCGTGCAGGGCCTTGTTCTTGTTCGAATCGTCCGGGCGTTCAACCTTGATCAGGCTGCCGTCGACGGCGACGCGCATATTGGGATGGACGACCTGGGTCAGCATGGTGTTGCCGTTTTTGACAACGACCGTATCGCCGTCCACCTTGACCTCAACCCCTGCCGGGATCGCGATCGGCATTTTTCCTATTCTGGACATGATCCGTTCCTCCTGCTCTTAAGATTGCAGACGGCCGGCCAGACCGGCACATCCTTTTCAGAGATGATCTGCAATATTACCAGACGTAGGCGAGCACTTCGCCGCCGACACCTGTTTCACGTGCTTTCTTGTCTGTCATGATGCCCTTGGATGTCGATATGACCGCGATGCCGAGACCACCCAGCACACGGGGAAGCTCGTCCTTGTTGGCATAGACGCGAAGACCCGGGCGGGAAATGCGCTTGATGCCGGAAATGATCGGTTTCTTGGCCGCGTACTTCAACGTGATGCGCAGCTTGCCCTGCTTATCGTCGGCAATGGCTTCGACACGTGAGATATAGCCTTCTTCAAGCAATATCTGGGCGATCGCCTTCTTGACGCTGGACGCGGGTACCTCGCATTGCGTATGCCCCGCGGTGCCGGCGTTGCGGATCCTGGTGAGCATATCGGCTATGGAATCTGTAATCTGCATGGGATATCCTCCTTCCTGAGCCGGTCTTACCAGCTGGCTTTGCGTACGCCTGGGATCTGGCCCTTGTAAGCCAATTCCCTGAAGCAGAGCCGGCAGATCCCGTACTTGCGCAGGTAGGCATGGGGACGGCCGCACAGCTTGCAGCGGTTATAGGCGCGTGTCGAAAATTTCGGCGCGGCCAATTGTTTCAGTTTGAGTGACTTTTTTGCCATGATCCGTTCCTCCGCTTACTTGCTGAACGGCATGCCGAGCAGCCGGAGAAGCTCACGGGCTTCCTCGTCGGTTTCAGCCGTTGTCACAATAATGATATCCATGCCCCGGATCTTGTCGATTTTATCGTAGTCGATTTCGGGGAAGATCAATTGTTCCCTGGCGCCCATGGCGTAATTGCCGTGGCCGTCGAACGAGTTCGGATTCAGACCGCGAAAGTCCCTGACGCGGGGCAATGCGATGCTGATCAGCTTGTCGAGGAACTCGTACATCTTTTCGCCGCGCAGCGTGACTTTGCAGCCGATGTTCATCCCCTCGCGCAGCTTGAACGCCGAAACGGACTTCTTGGCCTTGGTGATAACCGCTTTCTGGCCCGCAATGATCGACATGTCCCGGGCGGCGTTATCGATCGCCTTGGGGTTGTCCTTGACATCGCCGACACCCATGTTGAGGACGATTTTCTCCAACCTGGGGATCTGCATGACCGACCGGTAGTTGAACGCCTTCTGCATAGCAGGGGCGGTTTCAGACTTGTACTTGTCTCTGAGTCTTGACATTTTCTCTGCCTCCTCCGCCGCGCTTACGTCCGGGCCTGCCGGATCGTGTCGATGATTTCACCGCAGGCCTTGCAGTAACGGACTTTTTCGCCGTTCTCCAGAAATTTTCTGCCGGTTTTGCTGGGCCGTTTGCACTTGTCGCAAACCAGCATGACATTGGACGCATCGATCGGGGCTTCCTGCTCGATGATGCCGCCCTGCTGGTTGCGTCCGCGCGGCTTCTTATGCTTCTTGACAACATTGACGCCCTCAACCAGGACGCGGCCCTTGTCGGGGTCCACACGCAAAACCTTGCCGGTTTTGCCGGTTTCCTTGCCCGTCAGCACGAACACCTGGTCGTCTTTTTTGACATGCACCTTTGACATCACGCGTGTCCCTCCTTACAGAACCTCAGGGGCCAGAGAGAGGATCTTCATATAGTCCTTATCCCTGAGTTCCCTGGCGATGGGCCCGAAGATACGGGTTCCCCGCGGATTCTTATCTTCTCTGATGATGACGGCCGCGTTCTCGTCGAACTTGATGTATGAGCCGTCCGGACGACGCACGCCCTTGGTCGAACGCACGATGACGGCACGAACAACCTCGCCCTTTTTGACAACGCCGCCGGGCGTCGCCTCACGGACCGAACAAACGATAACGTCTCCAATATTGGCGAACTTGCGCCAGGAACCGCCCAGCACCTTGATGCACATCAGCTGTTTGGCACCGGTATTGTCGGCGGATTTCAGAACTGTCTGAACCTGGATCATAATAGCCTCCTTCCTTACCGATGGGTCACTTGGCCTTCTCGATGATCTCAACCAGGCGCCAGCGCTTGTCTTTGCTGAGCGGACGGGTTTCCATCACGCGAACCTTGTCGCCGATCTGGCAGCTGTTTTCTTCATCATGGGCTTTGAGCCGGTATGTCCGCTTGACAATCTTCTTGTATAGCGGATGGCGGATATGTTCAACGACGGAGACGACGATGGTCTTGTCCATCTTGTCGCTGCTGACCATACCGACACGGGTTTTTCTCAGATTCCGATCGCTCATGGTATGATCCCCTTTCACTCTTTGATGCCCTTGAGCTCACGCTCACGCAGAATGGTTTTCACCCGGGCAATGTCCCGCTTGACGCTCTGCAGCTTCAGGGGATTCTCCAATTGATTCACGGCATGCTGGAAGCGCAGTTTGAAAAGCTCTTCTTTCAGCTCAGATAGTTCTTCGTTCAGTTCAACGATCGATTTGTCGCGAAGTTCACTCGGCTTCATGCACGTCACCTTCCTTTTCTCGAGCCACAAACTTGGTCTTGCAGGGCAGTTTGTGGGACGCCAGGCGCATGGCCTCGCGGGCATCCGCTTCCGGTACGCCGCCGATCTCGAAGAGGACACGGCCGGGTTTGACGACCGCCACCCAGAACTCGGGCGAACCTTTACCGGAACCCATTCGGGTTTCAGCCGGTTTGGATGTCACCGGCTTGTCCGGGAAGATCTTGATCCAGACCTGGCCGCCGCGCTTGACGAAACGGTTGATCGCGACACGGGCCGCCTCAATCTGGTTGCTGGTGATCCAGCAGGGCTCAAGCGCCTGCAGGCCGTAATCTCCATAATTCACAACAGTGCCGCGCGTTGCCTTGCCGGTCATACGGCCGCGGTGCTGCCTTCTGTATTTTACACGCTTCGGAAGCAACATCAGGCTTCGCCCCCTTCTGTTTCTTTAACCTTTCTCGGTGCCGGGAAGATCTCGCCTTTGTAGATCCATACTTTCACACCGATCCGGCCATAGGTTGTTTTTGCCTCGGCAAAGCCGTAGTCGATATCCGCACGCAGGGTCTGCAGCGGAATGGTTCCTTCGTGATAATGCTCGCTCCGGGCGATTTCAGCACCGCCCAGGCGGCCGCTGACAGCAGTCTTGATGCCCTTGGCGCCCATTTTCATCGAGCGGCCCATGGCCTGCTTCATGGCGCGGCGGAACGAAACGCGCTCTTCCAGCTGACGGGCGATGTTCTCGGCAACCAGCTGCGCGTCGGTGTCGATCGACTTGATTTCGTTGACATTGATGAAGAAGTTGCGCTTGAATTGCGAGGCGAGCTTCTTCTTAAGGTCTTCGATGCCGGCGCCCTGACGGCCGATGATGATGCCCGGTTTGGCGGTGGCAATCGAAACCTGGATTTTCTCATCGCCCTTGCGTTCAATTTCGATGCGCGAGACACCGGCCTTGAAACACTCGGTCTTGATCAGGTCGCGGATCTTCTTGTCCTCGACAAGGTATTTGCTGAAGTCTTTCTTGTCGGCGTACCATTTCGTGTCCCAGTCCTTGATGACGCCTACGCGCAGTCCATGTGGATTTACCTTCTGGCCCATCTGTCAGCCTCCTTAATTCTTCTCTTTGAGAACCAGGGTCACATGGCTGGTTCTTTTGTGGATTCTCGCTG
>JAAZFW010000174.1 GCA_012511525.1 Clostridiaceae bacterium | reverse complement strand
GCCTTCAAGCGCTATCACGGGATTTCACCGGCGATGTACCGCTCCTCGACCAGGAGCGCCTAACCAGAATGCCTTTGGCAGAAAAGAGGACACGTATGAAAGAACCCGCCTGGACCTTTATCGACGAACTGCAAAAGCCCGTCCACCAGCAAAAACCGGCTTTCTGGCAGCAGCGGCCAGCCCGCAGCGGCGAGTTATCGCTGGCCGGGGGCCTCATTATGCACCAGAATTTTGTCGATCCGGCCGGCGTTCTGGAGACAGCCTGGGCGGATTTCGCCCGCTTTTGCTCTGTTCTGGACCTGGCTGTCCGCCAGGATTCGCCGGCGGTTCCCCTGGAGATCCGACAGGCCGAAACAGATGGCCCGGAGTCCTTTCGGCTCCTGGTCAGTCCGGATGGTATCCGGCTCGAAGCCGCAGACACGGAAGGCATCCGGCGCGGCATCGTCCAGCTGGAAGACCTCATCCTGGCATCCGGCGCACCCGTGCTGCCCCTGGGCGTCACCGAGAAGAAGCCGTTCGTCAAAACGCGGCTCTCCCGCTGCTTCTTCGGCCCGATCAAGCGGCCGCCAATGAACCGGGACGAGCTGGAAGACCAGGTCAACTACTACCCGGACGAATACCTGAACCGGCTGGCCCACGAAGGCGTCAACGCCCTGTGGCTGACGATCACGTTCCGGGACACGGTGCCGATCACGGTGCTGCCTGGCTTCGGCCGCCGCGCCGACGTGCATCTGCCCAAGCTTCGCGAAACCGTCCGGCGCTGCGCCCGTTATGGCATCCGCATTTATGTCTTTTTCATCGAACCGACCGCTTTCATCGACGAGCGCGACAATGTCCGCTACCTGGATATCAAGACCTATGAGAAGGACTACCCCGAGCTGATCGGAAATCGGCAAAGCCAGATGGCCGGGTTCTGCCCGAGCTCCGAGCTGGCCCGGTCGTTCCTCTACGAGGCGACCCACACGCTCTTCACGCAGGTGCCCGGCCTGGGCGGCATGATCGACATCAGCGTCGGCGAGCGCTTCACCCACTGCGCGTCTTGGTATAACGGCATGAACAACTGCCCGCGCTGTTCGGTGCGAAAGCCCTATGAAGTCCTATCGGACGTACTGGACTGCTTTCAGCGGGGCATGCACGACGCCAATCCGGACGCAGAATTTATCTCCTGGCCGTATTCCCAATACCTGCTCTGGGGCGACGAAGGCACTGTCGAGGCAGCCGGTCACGTGCCGCATCCGGTGGTCCTGCAGCACAACTTCGAATCGTCCGGCCTGGCCGAACAACTGGGCCGCACCCGGCGCGCCGACGATTACTGGCTGTCCTACACCGGGCCCAGCGCGCTTTATCGCCGCTGTGCGGAAAATGCCCGCCGGAACGGCACCCGCGTGTTCGCCAAACTCCAGGTCGGCTGCTCGCACGAAGTCGCCTCCGTGACCCATGTGCCCGTGCCCGGCATCCTGTACGACAAGTACAGCCGGATGCGCGAACTGGGTGTCAGCGGCGCGATGCAAAGCTGGTATTTCGGCAACTACCCCTCCCTGATGACCCGTGCGGCCGGACGCCTCTCGTTCGAACCCTGGTCGGACGACAAAGATGCATTCCTGAACGCGTTGGCTTTGCCGGACTGGGGTCCGCACAGCGTATCGGTCATCCGGGCCTGGAACTGGTTCCAGGAAGCCTACGCCCAGTACCCGATCTACCATGTCTTCGGCTACTACGCGCCGGTCCACGACGGTCCGGTCTGGCCGCTGTACCTGTTCCCCGTCGATAAGCCCCTGATCCCCAATTGGAAGTTCATGCCGGAATTTCCCGAACACGGCGACCGGATCGGCGAATGCCTGCAGGAGGCGTTCACACTGGAGGAGGCCCTCCTGCTCTGTTCGCGCATGAGCCGGACCTGGCATGAAGGTC
>JAAZFW010000173.1 GCA_012511525.1 Clostridiaceae bacterium | reverse complement strand
AGGTTGACCAGGACCTGGCCGGGCAGCGCCTGGCGTGCGCGTTCGAGCAGTTCGCCGATCGGGTAGACGACATCGGGCAGCGGCGGGATCAGGTAGGTCAGCAAGACGAGCACGGCGGCGTAGGCGGCCGTGAAAAAGGCGACCAGCACCAGGCCGAACAAGATGTTGCGCCGGAAGAAGCGGTGCAGCAGCACCGAGGACGCGATCCCGGCGTACATCAAGAGCAGCATGCCCAGGCCGAGGGTGCGGCCGGCCAGCAGATCACGCATGAAGCCGGCAGCCAGGCCAATGACCAGGCCGTCGCCCGTGCCGAACATGTAGCCGCACAGGACGGCCAGGACTAAGGTCAGGTCAGGGGACGCGCCCAGCAGCGCGGCCGAATCCGGCAGCGTCACCTGGAGCAGGCTGCAGACGGCGATGTAGAGCGCGTAGACCAGGATGCGGCGCCCGAAGGCCGCGCGCGGCGTCATGGGGTCTCCCCTTTCATCACAAAGACGGTGGTCAGCTGGTCAAACCCGGCAAAGGGCTCGATCACGGCCTGGCGCTCGCTGCCGGTGTCGGCCGTGCGGACCGAAATGACTGTCCCGATCGGGATGCCGGCCGGAAACAGGCCGCCGACTCCGCTGGTCACCAGGATGTCGCCCGGTTTCAGCGACGCGCCCGACGGGATCTGGTCAGCCAGGCACAGGCCCTGGTCCTTGAGGTCCAACGTGCCGCGCACCCGCATCAGGGCGCCGTCGGGGGTATTGACCTTGGCCGAGACGCTGAAGCCCTCATGGATCAGGGGCAGAACCTTGCCGGAGACCAGGTCGGTCGACAGGACGCGTCCGATCAGGCGCGACTGGGCGTCGACCACGGCATAGGATCGCGTCTCGGTGACGCTGAAGCCGTCGGCTGTGCCGATGTCGATGCGGAACACGTCGAACCACTGCCCGATTTCCCGTGTCAGGACACGCGCGCCGATGATCGTGTAGCCGGCATACTGCTCCTTGAGGGCGAAAGCCTCCTTGAGCGCCTCATACTGGCGCCCGGCCTCGGCCAGCTGGTCGATCTGGCTGCGCAGCTCGGCGTTCTCCTCACGCAGTGCCCGGTTCTCTTCGCGCAGGCGCATGCCTTCGCGCAGCGATTCGAAAAAGCCGGTCACCTTGTCGGTCGCGCCCAGCAGCGTCTTTTGCACCGGCTCGAGCACCGCCGAGATGGGCGACGTCAGAAAATGCAAAGGGCTGCCCGGCAGCGAGGACAGCAAAATGACGGTCACCAGCAGCAAGGTGGTGAACACCAGAAGGAAGATGCGGTTGCGGGCGATTCCGCGCAAATCAGATACGCTCCTTGTCTTGTTATGGTGCCATCATACCGCAAAAGATGCCAGCCGTGAACCGTCAGGGCATCTGGCCCAGCTGGCGCAAGCTGACCGACCCGCTCCGCCCGATGATCAGGTGATCGAGGATCCGGATGCCCATCAGGGTGCCGACCTGGCAAAGCTGCGCTGTGGTCGTCAGGTCGTCCTGGCTTGGCTCGGGATCGCCGCTGGGATGGTTGTGCACCAGGATCACGGCGGCGGCGTTGGCCTTGACCGCGTCGCGGAACAGGTCGCGCGGCTGGATCACCGCGGCGCTGAGGCCGCCTGTGCTGAGCGTGCCGATCCGGATCAGGCGGTTGCGGCTGTCAAGCAGTACGACACGCAGCTCTTCGCGGGACAAGTCGGCCATCTCGGCCTCCAGAAAGCGCAGCACGTCCAGCGGCTGGCGGATGCGTTCGCTTTGCGCGCTGCGGCTGTTGCGGCAGACCCGACGGCCCAGTTCGACCGCTGCCTGAAGCTGGAGCGCCTTGACCCGCCCGATGCCGGGCAGTTCGGTCAGCTCCGCGACCGTGGCGTCGGCCAGGAAACCGAGCGGCGACGCCTGGCCGCATGTGTCGGCGTGAAAGCGGATCAGGCGCTGGGTCAGGCTGAGCGCGGTCTCGTGGCGCGAGCCGCTGCGGATGATCACGGCCATTAGCTCCGCGTCGCTCAAAACCGACGCCCCCAATTGCTCGAGCTTTTCGGTCGGCCGGTCGTCGACCGGCAGATCGTGCATCGTCAGGTGGTCTTTGGTGTTCATCGTTGCCTCCCCGGGGAGGGTCGCCTATTTCCAGGGCAGCAATTGAGATGACCAATCAGATGAGTTCAGGTCCGCGGCCACGCTTTCGAGCAGGGCCAGGAGCCTGTAAACGGGCAATCCCATCACGTTGTAATAGCAGCCGTCAATACGTTCGACCCATGCGGCGCCTGTGCCTTGAATGCCATACGAGCCGGCCTTGTCGTGCGGCTCGCCTGTTCGGATGTACCAGCGGATGCGTTCCTCGTCGAGCGCGGCGAAACAGACTTCGGTCGTCTCGACCGCTTGGCGCCGAATGAGTTGATCCGGCGTGCGGCAAAGCAGCGACATGCCGGTCAGAACCTGGTGGGTCCGCCCGGAAAGCAAGCGCAGCTGCCGGGCCGCTTCCTCGTCGTCGCGGGGCTTGCCCAAGATGTGGTTGTCGATCACGACGACCGTATCGGCCGCCAGGGCGCAAAAGGACTCGGGCAGGCGGTTTTGTTCGGTCAAGGCCTCCAGCTTGCCGGCTGTCAGGCGCAAAACCAGGTCGGGCACGGTGCCGGTCCAGCCAGCCGCTGCCGCCGTTTCGTCGAAACGGGGCACGATCACCTGCAAGTTGGCCCCGGGCCAGAAGCGGGCCATCAGCTCGCGCCGGCGCGGCGAGGCGGAGGCCAGGATCAGGGGCAGCTTAGAAGTCGGCACTGCCGGTCGTCCTGGGGAACGGGATGACGTCGCGGATGTTGGCGACGCCGGTCAGGTACATGATCAGCCGCTCGAAGCCGAGCCCGAAGCCGGCGTGGCGCACCGAGCCGTAGCGGCGCAGCTGCAGATACCAGCCGTAGTCCTCTTCCCGCATGTCGAGCTCGGCCAGGCGCCGTAAAAGCTTATCCAGGTCTTCTTCGCGCTGGCTGCCGCCGATAATCTCACCGATGCCCGGCACGAGGCAGTCCATCGCGGCGACCGTGCGGCCGTCACCGTTCTGTTTCATGTAGAAGGCCTTGATCTCCTTGGGGTAGTCAATCACGAAAACCGGTTTTTTGAAGAGTTGTTCAGTCAGGAAGCGTTCATGCTCGGTCTGCAGGTCACACCCGCAGGAGACGGGGGAGCTGAAGCGGTCCTTGACCTTGACCAGCTCTGAGACGGCGTCGGTGTAGGTGATGACACCGAAATCGCTTGAACTGACATGCTCGAGGCGGCCGAGCAGGCCCTTGTCGACAAACTGGCTGCAGAATTCGACTTCCTCGGGGCATTCGCTTAAAACATCGCGGATGATCGCCTTGATCAGGTCCTCGGCCAGGCGCATGTCGTCACCCAGATCGGCAAAGGCGATTTCCGGCTCGATCATCCAGAACTCAGCCGCGTGCTTGACGGTGTTGGAGTTCTCAGCCCGGAAGGTCGGCCCGAAGGTATAGATGTTGCGGAACGCCAGGGCGAAGGCTTCGCCGTTGAGCTGGCCGGAAACGGTCAGGTTGGTGTGCTTGCCAAAAAAGTCGCGGTCGAAGTCGATCGTGCCATCGGGTTTGCGCGCCGGCTTGTCCAGGTCGAGCGTGGTCACGGTGAACATCTGGCCGGCGCCTTCCGCGTCGCTGCCCGTGATGATCGGGGTGTGTACGTAGACGAAATGGCGCTCGTTGAAGAAGCGGTGGATGGCGTACGCGGCGACCGAGCGGATCCGGAACTCGGCAGACAGCAAGTTGGTGCGCGGGCGCAGGTGGGCGATCGAGCGCAAAAATTCAGGCGAATGGCGCTTGGGCTGGAGCGGGTAGTCCGGCGGACACGCCCCTTCGACCGCGATGCTCGTCGCCTGCAGCTCGAACGGCTGGCGCGCCCCCGGGGTGGCGACGACGCGCCCGGTGGCCACGATCGCCGCTCCGGTTCCCAGGCGGGCGATCGCGTCGTAGTT
>JAAZFW010000172.1 GCA_012511525.1 Clostridiaceae bacterium | reverse complement strand
CTGGTCACCGCGGCCGGCTGCCGCTGCGTGACCGGAGGAGACCAGCCGATCCGCATCCTGGCTTGATCCGCCTGCCAATCTGACCGCTTGACAGGCGCAGAGAACGGCTTAAAATGTAACTAACTGGTGAGTTACATTTTAAGCCGAACAAGGAGGACACGATGAGCAAACGGGAACGCAACGCGGAGCAGTCACGCCTGGACATCCTTGTGGCTGCCGAAGCGGAATTTGCCGGCAAGGGGCTCTACGGGGCACGTGTCGATGAGATCGCCGCCCTGGCCGGGATCAACAAGCGCATGATCTACGCTTATTTCGGCAGCAAGGAAGCGCTCTACAAGAGTGTCCTGCAGGCGGTTTACAAACGTATGGAAGCTGCCGAGGCAAAGATTCTCGAAGCCCGCCTGGACGGCCGGGACCTGATCGGCGCCGTGATCGACCTGTATTTCGATTTCCTGGCCCGCGACACGCAGTTTGTCAGCATCATCATGTGGGAAAACCTCAACAAGGCCGCCTATCTCAAGGACTTGCCTGCCCAGGACCTAGAAAGACCAGCCTTCACCTATATCCGGGAGGCCATTGCCGCGGGCAAAGACCAGGGGATTTTCCGCCTCGAGCTCGACGAGCAGGATGTGGCCTTGTCCCTGATCACCGCCTGTTTTGCCAATTTCTCCAACTGCCATACCCTGTCCCGGCTGTTTGGGCGCGACTTGTGCTCCGCGGAGCAGATCGAGCAGCGCAAGATAGAGACACGGGCGATGATGCTGGCTTATTTGTGCCTGTAAGCGGACGATGAAAGGAAGACGCGCGATGTGGACTGAAAAGGAACTGGACCGGATTTTGACAACACCGTCCGCGCAGCTGATCGCGGACATGGCTAAAATCGAGGGCGACATCATGGTGCTGGGTGCCGGGGGCAAGATGGGCCCGACCCTGGCCGTTCTGGCCCATAACGCCCGATCGGCCAGTAAAACCGCCGGCCGGGTGTTTGCCGTATCCCGCTTTTCCGAGCCTGAGGCGGCCGATTACCTGGCCCGTTCCGGTGTCGAGGTGCTGCCCTGCGACCTGTTGGCCGAAGGGGCTCTGGATCGTTTGCCGGATGTTCCGAACATCCTTTACATGGCTGGCCGCAAATTCGGCACGACCGGACAGGAGGCCGACACGTGGGCCTTGAACGCGGCCCTGCCGGCCCTGGTCGGCCGGCGCTTTTGCCAATCTCGCCTGGTTGTGTTCTCAACCGGCAATGTCTATCCGCTGACCGATTTGGCCAGCGGCGGCTGCAGCGAGGACGACCCGACAGGCCCGGTCGGCGAGTATGCGATGAGCTGTCTGGCGCGCGAGCGGCTGTTCGAACACGCGGCCCAGGCATATGGCAGCAAGGTGCTGCTTTACCGGCTCAATTACGCCGTCGACCTGCGTTACGGCGTGCTGCACGACATTGCGGCCAAAATCCTTGCCGGTGAGCCGATTTCCCAAAAGACACCCTGTTTCAACTGCGTCTGGCAGGGCTATGCCAACGAGGTCGCCATCCGGGGTTTGCTTCTTGCGGACAGCCCGGCGGTCCGCCTGAACGTCACCGGACCGGAAACCGTGTCCGTCCGTCATGCGGCCCGACTGCTGGGCGAGCACCTGGGACGCCAGATCGTCCTGCTTGACGACGCGACCGACCAGGCCTATCTGAACCAGGCCGGCCGCTGCATGAGCCTGTTCGGCTATCCGCAGGTCAGTGCCGACACGTTGATCCGCTGGCAGGCTGAATGGCTGCTCTCCGGCGGACGTTCGCACCATAAACCAACGCATTTTGACGAACGGGAGGGACAGTTCTGATGCGACAAGAAGCTGCCCGTATTTTAGCCGAAGGCACCGTCATTCCGGCGATGCCGCTGGTGATCCGTCCGGACCGCACGCTCGATGACGCCGGTCAGCGGCGCCTGATCCGCTATTACCTGGCTGCCGGAGCCGGCGGCCTGGCGGTCGGGGTCCACACCACCCAGTTTGAAATCCGCCAGGCGGGGATCGGCATGTTCGAGCCGGTGCTCGCTTTGGCGGCCGATGAGATCCATCGTTACGAGCAGGAGACCGGGAGAACCATCGTCCGTGTCGCCGGTGCCTGCGGGCCGACCGGTCAGGCGGTCCGCGAGGCCGGCCTGGCCCGCCGTCTGGGCTATGACGCCGTCCTGCTCAGTCCCGGCGGCCTGGCGGATTACAGCGAGGCCGAGCTGCTGGAACGGACGCGGGCGGTCGCGGCGCACATGCCCGTGATCGGCTTCTATCTCCAGCCGGCTGTCGGCGGCCGCGTGTTCAGCTTTGACTACTGGCAGCAGCTCTGCGCGATCGAAAACGTAGTCGCCATCAAGGCGGCGCCCTTTGACCGCTACCTGACCCTTGACGTGCTGCGCGCCGCTGCCCTGAGCGAGCGGTCTGGCCAGATCGCCCTCTACACCGGAAACGACGATCACATCCTGCTCGACCTGATGACCGAACACCGTTTCGAACAGGACGGCCATGTTTACAAGGCCCGGTTTGTCGGCGGACTGCTTGGCCACTGGGCAGTCTGGACGCACCGGGCGGTTGCGTTGTTCGATTGCCTCAAAGCGGAGCTGAAAGCCGGGTCGCTCAAGACAGACTGGCTGACCCTGGCCAGCCAAATAACCGACTGCAACAGCGCCGTTTTCGACACGGCCAACAATTTTCACGGCTGCATCACAGGTATCCACGAGGTGTTGCGCCGTCAGGGGCTCATGGACGGGATATGGACCCTGGAACCGGGTGTCGGCCTGTCTCCCGGCCAGAGCGAAGCGCTGGATCGCATCCAGCGCCAGTACCCCCATCT
>JAAZFW010000171.1 GCA_012511525.1 Clostridiaceae bacterium | reverse complement strand
CCGGCTTTTGTCCGGAAGCGCCTTTTTGCTTGTCCTGAATTTGCGCAGCCAGCGGGTTCTCGGTCAGATACCGCCAGTATTTCTTCGGCATGTTGGCGATCTGAAGCTTGCGGTTGCGCCGTTCCGGGATGGCCAGCCGCGTCAGATACAGCTGCCAGAGCTGCTCAAAGTCCGACCCCTCGTCACGGCTGCCGGATTCAGATGGTCCGGGCAGGGCAGGCAGGGCACCGGCAGACGCAATCTCCTGCTCGGGATCCAGCAGCAGGTGCAGCGAACAGCCCCGGCCCGGCCGGTACCAGGCAGCCAGCTGTCGGCGCCGGTCGCAGATCACGAAAGGCTGGTCGGACAGGCGGTCGGTGAAATGAGGTAAAATCAAAGGCAGCACATGGCAGTCCGGCGCGAACTCAGCCATGTAGAGCTGATCGTGCACCAGGCGAAAACGCAAACGCCCCAGGTACTGGTGTGCCAGGCCGCCCGCCCGGCGGGCGGCCTGGACGACCGCGGCGACCGAACGGTCCTGCAGCAAAGCACTCGGATCCCGTTTCATGTCCAGGGCCAAGTACAGGTAGCGATAGAGGTGGGCGGACAAGCCGTCCTGCTCGGACAAATACGCGGTGTAGACGGTTTCCAGCACGGCTTTGCCGGCCGCATCGCCCAGCCGGCGGCCGAAATGGCGTTGGAAAAGCGCCCGGATACCGGGCTCGGCGGCGACCGGCTGCACCGGCAGCAGTACTGGCTGGTCGGTGTCGGCGAAAAAGACCGGGCTGGTCTCCTTGCGGCGCAGGCACCAGGCGAAAGCAGACAGCAGGCCGTCGAAGGTCGGTTCATGCAGGACAAACATAACCTAAATCCTCCAGGGATATCTGTGCGGGCGCCAGGCGTGCGGTTCCCGCCCGGTCCGTCATGAGGCGCCTGAGCGTCGTCTCATCCGGCAGGCGGGACGCAGCCAGCTTGCCGTTGCAGGTGATGAAGCAGCCGGCCCGTCTCAACACAAGGTTGAATGGCTTCAAATCCTCTAATCGCAAGCGCTGCAGCCGCCGGGCGGCGACAATTTTGCGCGCTGACCGGACCCCGATGCCCGGCACGCGCAGCAGCGTTTCGTAATCGGCTTCGTTCACCTCGACTGGAAACCGGTCGAGGTGACGCAGAGCCCAGGCACACTTGGGGTCCATGTCCAGATCAAGATCGGGGTTGTCCGTTCCGAGCAGCTCCGTGACATCGAACCGGTAGAAGCGCAGCAGCCAGTCGGCCTGGTAGAGGCGATGCTCGCGCAGCAAAGGCGGCGGCTGGGTCAGCGCCGGCAGGCGATGGTCCTGGTTGACCGGAATGTAGGCGGAATAGTACACGCGTTTGAGCTGGTAGTTCCGGTACAGGTGCTGTGCCATGGTCAGAACCTGAAGGTCCCGTTCGGGGCTGGCGCCGACGATGACCTGCGTGCTCTGGCCGGCCGGCGCGAAGGGCGCCGCGTGGCGGTAACGCACCAGCTCTTCACGGCTTTCAGCCAAACGGCCGGTCAAAAAGCGCATCGGGGCGGCGATGGCCAGCTCGGTTTTCTGCGGGGCCAGGAGACGAAGGCCGGCGGGCGTGCATTGCTCGATGTTGACGCTGACCCGGTCGGCCAAAAAGCCCAGCTGCTCCAGCAGACCAGCCGATGTACCGGGGATGGCCTTGGCGTGGATGTAGCCGCGAAAGCGGCCCTCCCGGCGCAGCAGCCGAAGCGTCTGGATCATCAGCTCGGTCGTGTGGTCCGGGCTGACCAGGACACCGGAGCTGAGGAACAGCCCTTCGATATAGTTGCGCCGGTAGAACTCCAGCGTCAGGTCGGACAGCTCCCGGGGCGAAAAGGCGGCCCGCCGGATGTCGTTGGAGCAGCGGTTCAGGCAGTAGGCACAGTCGTAGCGGCAGTGGTTGGTCAACAGGACTTTGAGCAGGGACACGCAGCGGCCGTCCTCCGTCCAGGTGTGGCAGATGCCGCCCAGCGAGGCGTTGCCCACCCCCTGGCCGCCGTTATCGCGAACAACGCCGCTGGTTGAGCAGGACACGTCATAGCGCGCCGACTCGCCCAGGATCGCCAGTTTTTGCATCAGGTCCACCGCAATCCCCCCCATTCACGTCTGCAATCATTATAGTGGGCAAACCTGCTATTGTCAAACATTTGTTCTATATTGCTGCACGTGTTAAACGTCACAAAACAAATGTGAAATTTCTGTATGGATGCCCGCTGTCTTTGCGGCAAGTGGCGGATTATAATGATCGTATCAGGAGCCTGGTGGCAGGCGCCAATGTGTAGGAGGGATTTTATGTTTGCCGAATTCAAAAAATTCATCTTAAGGGGCAACGCGGTCGATCTGGCGATTGCCGTGGTCATCGGCGGCGCGTTCTCCGCCGTGGTCAACAGCATCGTCAACCACATCATCATGCCGGTCATCGGGTGGCTGATCGCCGATGTCAATTTCGCCGATCTGAAGATCGTCTTGTCGGAGGCCGTGATCGAGAACGATGCCGTCGTCAAGCCGGAAGCCGCGATCGCATACGGCATGCTGATCCAGGCGATCATCACGTTCCTGATCGTCGGATTGGTCCTCTTCTTTATCGTCAAAGGCTTGAACAAGATGAAGAAACCGCCCGAAGCAACGAAACCTGCCGCCAAGCCGGCCGATGTCGTCCTGCTCGAAGAAATCCGCGATTTGATCAAGACCCGTTAAGATGGCCGTTGGCCCGCGTCGAGAGCCGTCCGTCCGGACGGCTCTTTTCTTTTCGAAAAATGGTCATTTTCCGACTACCTGCGCGGACGTGTTGCCGTGCGACGCCAAACGTGGTACCGTGAAAGTCGGATGTATATGACACAGGAGGCCTGATCATGCTGCAGAATCTGTCTGTTCTGGTCGAAAACCGCGCGGGGGTTCTCAATCGCGTCACAAGCCTGTTTGCCCGGCGCGGCTACAACATCGAGAGCCTGGCCGTCGGCACGACCCAGGACCCGGCCATCTCGCGTATTACCATCAGCCTGACCGGGGACGAGGAACTGGTCCGCCAGATCATCCGCCAGCTGCATAAGCTCCCGGATGTCCTGATGATTCGGCATCTCAAGGCCGGAGAGTCGTTTTCCCGCGAGCTTGTCTTTTTCAAGGTCGCGGCAGATGCCGGCACCCGCACACAGGTCTTGCAGATCGTCGATATCTTCCGGGGCCACATCATCGATGTCTCCCCGTCGACCCTGACCATCGAGCTGAGCGGCAAGGACGACAAGATCGAAGCCCTGCGCCACCTGCTGGAACCTTTCGGTATTCTTGAAATGGTGCGAACCGGACCGATCGCAATCGAGCGCGGCACCCGGATCATGAACGTGTCTGTCGCCGCGGCAGATCCGAAGCACGAGCCCGCGGCAGCTGAATTGGAGGAGGACTAAAATGAAAAAGATCTATAAGGAAAACGAGTGCCGGACCCATGCTCTGGACGGCAAGACCATCGCCATCATCGGCTACGGCAGCCAGGGCCACGCGCATGCTCTGAACCTTAAGGAAAGCGGCTTTTCTGTCGTTGTCGGCCTGTACACGGGCAGCAAATCCTGGGCGCGCGCAGAGGAAGCCGGGCTGAAGGTCATGACCGCCGGAGAGGCGGCAGCCGCGGCCGACGTCATCATGATCCTGATCAACGATGAAAAGCAGCCGGATCTCTACGAGCGCGATATCCGCCCCAACCTGACCGCCGGCAAGGCGATCGCCTTCGCCCACGGCTTCAACATCCACTTCGGGCGCATCCAGCCGCCTGCGGACGTCGATGTGTTCATGATCGCGCCCAAAGGTCCGGGACATACCGTCCGCAGCCAGTTCCAGGAAGGCCGCGGCGTCCCCGCGCTTTTCGCCGTCCATCAGGACTATACCGGCAAGGCGCGCGACAAAGCCTTTGACTACGGCTACGGCATCGGCGCCGCCCGCGCCGGACTTCTGGGCACCACCTTCCGCGAAGAGACCGAAACCGACCTCTTCGGCGAGCAGTGCGTTCTTTGCGGCGGCGTCACCGAGCTGATGAAGGCAGGCTTCGAGGTTCTGGTCGAGGCAGGCTATGACCCTGAAAACGCCTATTACGAATGTGTCCATGAAATGAAGCTGATCGTGGACATGATCGCCGAGGGCGGGTTCGCCCGCATGCGCTATTCCATCTCCGACACGGCTGAGTTCGGCGATTACAGCACCGGCCGCCGGATCATCACCGATGAGACGCGGCAGGAAATGCGCAAGGTGCTGCGCGAGATCCAGGAAGGCACGTTCGCCCGCAACTGGATCTTGGAAAATCAGGCCGGGCGGCCCAACTTCATGTCGCGCCGGCGCATCGAGGCCGCGCATCCGGTCGAAACAGTCGGCCGCGAGCTGCGTTCCATGATGAGTTGGAGCAAAAAGCTGGAAGACTGATCCTCAGACATGGCTAAAAAAGGCCCGTCCGTTCGTTTGAGCGGGCGGGCCTTTTTTGTTTGATTCAGCTTTTCCGTTCCGGGTCCAACCCGGGCATGATCAGGTCCTGCGGCATCTTGCCGGCCGGAATCATGGGATAGACGTTCATCTCCGGATCGACGGCACAATGGATCAGGTACGGGCCCGGCATGGCCAGGGCCTTGCCCAGCTCAGATGCCAGCGAGGCGCCGTCGCCGGCCCGGCCGCCCGGAATGCCGTAGGCTTGCCCGATCGCGACAAAGTCCGGGTTGTTGTCGAGCAGCGTGTTGGAGTAGCGCCGGTCGAAAAACAGCTCCTGCCACTGGCGCACCATGCCCAGGCAGCTGTTGTCGAAGATCAGGATTTTGACCGGCAGCTGCAGCTTGGCCAAGGTCCCCAGTTCCTGGATGGTCATCTGGAAACCGCCGTCACCGCAAAAGAGCACCGTCGTCCGGTCCGGATCTGATACCGACGCACCGATCGCCGCCGGCAAGCCAAAGCCCATCGTGCCCAGTCCGCCTGACGTGATAAACGAGCGGGGCGACTCGACCGGGTAATGCTGGGCGGCAAACATCTGGTGCTGGCCGACATCCGTCACGACGATCGGGTTTTGCCCTTTGAGGCGCTCCGCGACCTCGTGCACGATGTACTGGGGCCGCAGCGGCGACGTGTCCTGGTACATATCCTGCACCAGCTGGCTGTAGCGCTTTCCGATCGCCTGCAGCTGGCCCAGCCATTCTCGCCAGTTGTCGCTGTAGCCTTTGTTCGGCCGCGCTGAGAGCATTTCCTCGAAAAAGGCCGCCGCATCGTCCTCGATCTCAATATCCGGCCGGATATTCTTGCCGATCTCCGCCAGATCGATGTCGACGTGGATGATCGTGCGGTCGCCCTGCTGGGCGAAAAGCTCGGGATCGCCGATGATTCGGTCGCTAAAACGCGTGCCGACGGCCAGCAGCAGGTCGCAGTTGCCCAGAGCGGTGTTGGCCTGGGGCGTGCCGTGCATGCCCAGGTTGCCCAGGTACAGCGGGTGACCGGCCGCGATCGACCCCTTGCCCATCAGGGTGGTGGCCACCGGGATTTCGAGCGACTCCGCGAAGGCTTTCAGGTCGTCCGTGCCGCGCCTAGCGATAACGCAGCCGCCGCCGGCCAGCAGCAGCGGACGCCGGCTTTTCCCGATCGCCTCGTATACCTGCTCGCTCAGCGCCCGGGTGCGGATGCGCGGCGGACGGTGGCGTGCGTACGGCAAAACGGTTTGAACCGATCCGCTCATCGGGCTGGACAGGATGTCCTTGGGCACATTGACCAGAACCGGTCCGGGACGGCCTTCCGTAGTCAGGTTCCAGGCTTCCTCGAGCACCGGCAGCAGTTCGTCGGTGTTCATGACCAGGTAATTGTACTTGGTGACTGGCTGCGTGATTCCCGTGATGTCTGCTTCCTGGAAGGCGTCGGTGCCGGTGGCTTTACGGGCGACCGCGCCCGTGATCGCCAGAACAGGTACCGAATCCAGGTAGGCGTCTGCCAGGCCCGTAACCAGATTGGTCGCCCCGGGGCCGGACGTCGCGATCATCACGCCCGGCAGGCCGGACGCCTTGGCGTAGCCTTCGGCGGCGTGTGCCGCGCCCTGCTCGTGCCGCGTTAAAATACTGGGAAAATGGTATTTGTGGATCGCGTCGAACAAGACGATAACCGGGCCCCCGGGATACCCGAAGGCGTGCTTGACGCCTTTGCGCAGCAAAAAATCAATGATTGCTTCAGCACCGTTCATGCGTCGGCCCCCCTCCTGGCAGCACCAGCCTGGCGCCGCGGCTGCTGATATCGACCAGGTGCTCGTAACGGGCCAGGACACCGCTCAGCTTGCGCGGGGCCTGGACAGATGGCGATCGCTCAGCCAGCGCCTTGTCCGGTACCAGGATGTCGATGCGCCGCGCCGGGATGTCGATCCGGATGCGGTCCCCCTCGCGGATGCGGGCAATCGGCCCGCCGACCGCCGCTTCGGGGCAGACGTGGCCGATGGATGCGCCGCGTGTCGCACCTGAGAAACGCCCGTCGGTGATCAGGGCCACGGAATTGTCCAGGCCCATCCCGGCCAGAGCGCTGGTCGGCGTCAGCATTTCGCGCATCCCCGGTCCGCCGCGCGGCCCTTCAAACCGGATGACCACCACATCGCCAGACTTGATCCGGCCGGAAAAAATCGCCTCGGTCACGGCTTCCTCATCGTCAAAAACGCGGGCCGGACCTTCGTGGCGCATCATTTCGGGCAGCACGGCGCCCTTTTTGACCACGCAGCCATTGGGGGCCAGGCTGCCGAACAGCACCGCCAGTCCGCCGTCCGGCGCGTACGGGTCGTCGATGGAACGGATCAGGCGGCCATCGGCGCCTTTCACCTTGCAGATGCGCTCAGACAGCGTGCCGTCGACCGTCGGGCTGGCGGTTTCGAGCAGGTCCTTGCGGGCGAGCTCGGCCATGACGGCGCTGATGCCGCCCTGCTCGTTGAGATCCGTGATGAAATCGTCCCCGGCCGGGTTCAGCTTGCAAAGCTGCGGCGTCGTATCGCTTATGCGGCTGATTTCGGCAAGGCTCAGCTCGATGCCGGCCTCGCGGGCGATCGCCAGCAGGTGGAGGACCGAGTTGGTCGACCCGCCCAGGGCCATGTCGACGCGCAGGGCGTTGCGGATGCCAGCTTCGGTCATGATCTGGCGGGCACTTCGCATCTCTCCGAGCAGCCTCATGATCTGCATGCCGGTGCGGCGGGCCAGGCGGCGGCGGTCCGCGTACACAGCCGCGATTGTCCCGTTGCCCGGCAGCGCCAGCCCCATGGCCTCGGTCAGGCAGTTCATCGTGTTGGCGGTATACATGCCGGAGCAGCTGCCGCAGGTCGGACAGGCCGACAGCTCCATCAGGGTCAGTTCTTCATCGCTCATCTTGCCGGCAGCGTGGGCGCCTACGGCCTCGAACACATTGCTCAGGCCGATCTGCCGGCCGTCCTTGCGTCCGGGCAGCATCGGGCCGCCGCTGACAAAGATGCTGGGCAGATCAAGCCGGGCCGCCGCCATCAGCATCCCGGGGATGACCTTGTCGCAATTGGGGATGAACACGACGCCGTCAAAGGCGTGGGCCATCAGCATGACCTCGCAGCTGTCCGCGATCACTTCACGGCTGACCAGCGAGTACTTCATGCCGGCGTGATTCATGGCGATACCGTCGCAGACCGCGATCGCCGGGAATTCAAACGGTACGCCGCCAGCGCTGCGGATGCCCTCCTTGACCGCATCGGTCACGGAACGGAGATGGGTATGCCCGGGTACTATCTCATTGAACGCGTTGACAACCCCGATAAAGGGCTTTCCCATTTCCTCTTCGGTCAGCCCCAGTGCATAAAGAAGCGATCGGTGGGGGGCGCGCCCCGGTGTTTTCTTGATCAGGTCACTTGGCAATTTAATCACCTCATTTTTTTGATGGCGCAATCACTCAGGCAAGCGCCTCAACTACCAGGTCGCTCATGGCCTGGGTGCCGACGGCCTTTTGCCTCGTTGCATGCTCCGCCTGCTCCAGGATGTCTCCTGTCCGGTAACCGGCTTCGAGCACGTCCTGCACCGCCTGCTCGACGGCACCGGCTTCCTGCTCAAGGCCGAAAGACAAGCGCAGCATCAAGGCGCCGGACAGGATGGCCGCCAGCGGGTTAGCCAGGTCCTGGCCGGCGATGTCCGGCGCCGATCCGTGGACCGGCTCGTACATCCCCGGCGTGCCCGGCTCGCCCAGCGAGGCCGACGGCAGCATGCCGATCGAACCTGTTATCATCGCCGCCTCATCGGACAGGATGTCCCCGAACAGGTTGCTGGCCACCAGGACATCGAACGCGTCCGGTCGGCGAATCAGCTGCATCGACGCGTTGTCGACATAAAGGTGGTCCAGCGTGACGTCTGGATAATCAGCTGCGACGCGGATCACGGTTTCGCGCCACAGGCGGGAGCTTTCAAGCACATTGGCCTTGTCGACACTGGTCAGATGGCGCCGGCGCCGCATGGCCAGTTCGAAAGCCGTGCGGGCAATCCGTTCGACTTCAAGCGTGCTGTAAAGTTCCGTGTCGAAGGCCTCGGTCCCATTCGGGCCCTGGCGACGGCCGCGGTTTCCAAAATAAATCCCGCCGGTGAGTTCGCGGACAAACACCAGGTCGATGCCTCTGGCGCTGATCGCCGGATGCAGGGGGCAGGCCGCTGCAAGCGGCCCGTAGAGGACAGCCGGCCGCAGGTTGGCATACAGGCCGAGGGCCGACCGAAGGCCCAGCAGGGCACGTTCCGGACGCTTGTCGCCGGGCAGCGTATCCCACTGGGGGCCGCCGACCGCGCCCAGCAGAACCGCGTCGCTGCTGCGGCAACCGGCCACGGTTGCGGGCGGCAATGGCTCGCCCGTGGCGTCGATGGCAATGCCGCCGGCAAGCCACTCGTCATAGATAAACGAATGACCGTAACGTTTGCCCACGGCGTCGAGCACGCGGCGCGTCCCATTGGTGACTTCAGGCCCGATACCGTCGCCGGGAATGACGGCGATCTTGTACTTACCCATCTTATTCCCCCTTGTCCTGCATCTGGCGAAGCGTGCCCATCAAGCCGTCGGCCTCGATGATCCGGCGGATAAACGGCGGGAACGGCCGGGCGGTATAGGTCTGATTGCGGGTCAGGTTGACGATCCGGCCGGTGTCGAAATCGACCGACACCTGGTCGCCGTCCTGGATTGCTTCGGCCGCTTCGGCACATTCCAGGATGGGAAGGCCCATGTTGATCGCGTTGCGGAAAAAGATCCGGGCGAAGCTGGGGGCGATCACGCAGCTGATCCCGCTGGCCTTGATCGCGATCGGGGCATGTTCGCGGGACGAACCGCAGCCGAAATTCGCCCCGGCCACCAGGATATCACCGGGCTGAACCCGATCGACAAAGGTGGCGTCGAGATCTTCCATGCAATGCCTGGCCAGTTCGGCCGGCTCAGAAGTGTTCAGATAACGGGCCGGGATGATGACGTCGGTGTCGACGTTGGCTCCGTACTTGAAGACATGGCCTTGAATGCTCATCGTAATTCCTCCTTACGCACCATCAGGCGTCCAGCTCGTCTATGCCGGCAACCCGGCCCAGGACGGCCGACGCACAGGCCACCGGCACACCAGCCAGGTAAACTTCCGACTTGGGATGGCCCATCCGGCCGACAAAGTTGCGGTTGGTTGTCGAAACACAGCGTTCGCCGGCCGCCAGGATGCCCATATGGCCGCCCAGGCAGGGCCCGCAGGGCGGTGCGCTGATCACAGCTCCCGCGTCGGTGAAAATTTCAAAGAGGCCTTCCTTGAGCGCTTCGCGCCAGACACGCTGCGAACCGGGCAGGATGATCAGGCGCAGGCCCTTGGCGACTTTGCGGCCTTTCAGCCAATGCGCGGCCAGGCGCAGGTCCTCGAGCCGCCCGTTGGTGCAGGAGCCGATGACCACCTGGTCGACCGGGATCGGGTCGAAACTGCCGATCTCACGGGTGTTTTCCGGCAGGTGGGGAAACGCCACGGTCTGCCGGATCGTGGCCAGGTCGATCGCGATGGTGCGGGCATAGCGAGCATCATCATCGGCCGTGCAGACCGTGAAGTCGTTCATGGCGACGCGCTCCGGCGCGTAGTGCGCCAGGTAGTCCCGGGTCTTGTCGTCGACGGGGAACAGGCCGTTCTTGGCCCCGGCCTCGATCGCCATGTTGCAGATGGTCAACCGCTCCGCCATGCTCAGGGTGGCGACGCCGGATCCGGTAAATTCGAGCGACTGGTAGAGGGCTCCGTCGACGCCGATCTTCCCGATCAGGTGCAAGATGACATCCTTGCCCGTCACGCCGGGCCTCAGCTGGCCGAGAAGGTCGATCCGGATGGCCTCGGGGACACGGAACCAGGTTTTGCCCGTCGCCATGGCATAGGCCAGATCGGTGCTGCCGACGCCGGTCGCGAAAGCCCCCAGCGCGCCGTAGGTGCAGGTGTGCGAATCCGCCCCGATAATCGCGTCCCCTGGCGCGACCAGTCCGTTTTCCGGAAGCACGACGTGTTCAACCCCCATGCCTTCCTCGCCCTGCTCGTAATAATGCGAAATCTGCTTGTCGCGGGCAAAGCGGCGCATCCGGGCGCAATGCTCGGCGGACTGGATGTCCTTATTCGGGGTGAAATGGTCCGGGACCAGGGCGATCCGCTCCGGATCGAAGACCGTCTTGAGTCCGGCCGCCTCAAAGACCTTGATCGCCGGCGGGGTCGTCACATCGTTGCCGAGCACCAAGTCAAGCCTGGCTTCGATCAGCTCGCCGGCCTCAACCGCGTCCCGTCCGGCATGCGCGGCCAGGATCTTCTGTGTCATTGTCATTGCCATCGGTTTATTCCTCCCATTCGAGCTGGCGGCGCATCAGCTTGTATTCGAGCGAATCGACCAGCGCCTGCCAGGATGCTTCCAAAATGTCGGTCGAAACACCAACCGTGTTCCAGATCTGCCTGCCGTCGGTTGACTCGATCAGGGTGCGCACTTTTGACGCGGTCGCGTCAGCGTTGATGACGCGCACCTTGAAGTCCGTCAGCCTCACATGAGTCAGCTCCGGGTAAAACACCTCCATCGCCCGCTTGAGCGCCTGGTCCATCGCGTTGACAGGGCCTTCGCCCTCCGCCGCGGTCGCCTCGCCCACGCCGTCGACCAGGATCTTGATGTACGTGTAGGCGCTGTATGCGCCGGATTTGGGCTGCTCACTGGCGATGCGCAGCTTCTCCAGGCTGAAAAAAGGCGTGTAGATGCCCAGTTCCTTGCAGACCAAAAGCTCCAGAGACGCTTCCGCGCCTTCGTACTGGTAGCCGAGGTGCTCCATCTCCTTCATTTTCTGCAGCACACGGCCCACTTCGGGTGCATCCCGGTCGATGTCCGGCTTGACGCGCCGGACGATGTCCAGTACGGCCGACCGGCCCGACACCTCGGAAAGCAAGAAGCGGCGGCTGTTGCCGACCGATTCCGGATCGATGTGCTCAAAGGTGATCGGGTTCTTCTTGACGCCGTCGACATGCATGCCGCCCTTGTGCGAAAAGGCCGACAGGCCGACATAGGGCTCGCCATTGGGCAAGGTCAGGTTGGCGATATCCGCCATCAGGCGGGAAAGCGGGGTCAGCCGGGGCAGGTTGTCTTCTGGAATACAGGTGAACGGGTACTTGATATGCAGGTTGGCGATGATCGTCGACAAGTTGGCGTTGCCGCAGCGTTCGCCGATCCCGTTCAACGTGCCCTGGACATGGCCCGCGCCGGCCAGAACGGCGGCAATCGATCCGGCGACCGCCAGGCCCGCGTCGTTGTGGCAGTGGATGCCGACCTTCACGCCCGGCAGCTCCGAGACCGCCTCAGCGGTCATCGCGCCGATCGTCTCCGGCATCGTCGCCCCGTTGGTGTCACACAGGCAGACGACCGAAGCGCCGCCTTCGCAGGCGGCTTTCAGGCAGCTTAAGGCATAGTCCCGATTGGCCGCGCAGGCTTCGAAATAATGCTCGGCGTCGAAGATGACCTCGCGCCCCTGGCTGCAGCAATAGGCGATGGTGTCACGGATCATCGCCTGGTTTTCCTTGAGCGAACAGCGCAGGATGTCGCGCACCTCCAGGTCCCAGACCTTTCCGAAGATGACGATCACCGGCGTGCCGGCCTCCAGCAGATCGCGCACATTCGCATCCTCTTCCGCCAGGCTGTTCTTGCGCCGCGTGCTGCCAAAAGCAGCCAGTCGGCTGCCTGCCATGTCCGGCGGATTGGACCGGAACCGGTTGTAAAATTCACGGTCCTTCGGGTTCGAGCCTGGATTGCCGGCTTCAATATAGCGGACCCCCAGTGCGGCGAGCGTCTCCACGACCTGGAATTTGTCGTTGACGGAGAACGAGATTCCTTCGGCCTGGGCGCCGTCGCGTAATGTTGTATCCAGTATTTCCACGGATCGCCGTATCATGCTTTGTCTCCTCTATGCTGTGTACAGCAGTTTTTGCTCTATGCTACCAGCATACGCGCACCCCGGTTGAGAGACAAGCGCGAACCAGGCCCTTTTTCTTCACGCTTTATGCCGTACCTGACAGGTCTCGGGCGGGTATGCTATACTGACTTCGCATTTTAAACGTCACGTGGAGGGACTCATGAGCTTGATCGCCGTCCAGGCTGTTCAAAAGCAGTACTTCGGGCATCCGGTCCTGCAGGACATCTCGTTCCAGCTGGACCGGGGCGAACGCCTCTGCCTGCTCGGCAGCAACGGCGCCGGCAAAACGACGCTGCTGCGATTGATCATGGGTCTGGAAAAGCCGGACAGCGGTCAGATCGTCGTCGCGTCCCAGGCGATCCGGGGCTACCTGCCGCAGCAGCTGCCGGCGGACGCGCCGGACGACGCCTCCTGGACGAGCCCGGAAATCCGCCAGCTGGAATCGGCGCTGCGCCAGACCGAACTGGAACTGGAATCGCTCGGCCAGGATGCCGGTCCGGACGGCGCGCTGCAATCGGCACTGGCCCGATACGCCGATTTGACCGCGCGTTACGAAGCGCTGGGCGGTTACGAGCATCGCCATCTCATGGAAGAGGCGCTCGCCGG
>JAAZFW010000170.1 GCA_012511525.1 Clostridiaceae bacterium | reverse complement strand
GCCATGCTGTGGTAGAATAGGGATGAACGTCAAAAAGGAGGCCGAACATGCAGGTGCCGATTTACCCCGGCCGTGGAACCTGGCCTGACTGGAACAATCCGGAACTGCTGGAACGCAACCGCTTGCCTGCTCATGCCAGCCTGATCCCGTACCCGGACCAGGCCAGCTGCCGTCACGCCCTGGAAAACCACCGCCGCTACCTGTCGCCGTCCGTCCTGTCGCTGCGCGGGGAGTGGGATTTCCGCTGCTACGCCAGCATGCTCCAGCTCCCGGAGAACATCCTTTCGTTCCGCTCTGGCTTCGAAAAGCGCCCCTTGCCGGAAATGGCCCCCATCCAGCCGATCCTGCTCGACCCGCCGGGGCTGCCGTTTCCGCTCGACCCGCCTCATGTCCCGTCTGAACAGCCGGTGCTGGTCTATCGGCGCACCTGCCGCCTGCCGCTCGTCTGGAGCAGCCTGCGCAAGCGCCTCGTGCTCCATGGCGTCCGCTCGGCGTGCCATGTCTTTGTCAACAGCAAGCTAGCCGGCTACACGCAAGGCAGCGGCCTGATGGCAGATTTTGACATCACGATGCTGCTGCACGACGGCGACAACGAGGTTTTCCTGATCGTCTATCCCTACAGCTGCGGTAGCTACCTGGAGGCGCAGCCGAACCGGCCCTGGCACGGCTGCATCCGCGAGATCGTCCTCGAAGCGCTGCCGGCGATCACGATCCACGACCTGCAGCTGCGCACGGTCTGGCTCGCCGAAGCCGAAGCCTGGCGGCTGGATATCACAGCACTCCTGACCTCCTGCCGCATTGCGGTGGAACAGCCGATCCTGCACGCCTCGCTGCGCCAGCAGGATGAAGCCCTCTACGACGCCAGCTGGACCGTGGCGATGCGGCCTGCGGATCCGGAGCTGTTCGCCGCCCCGGTCCAGACCACCGGCCAGCTCCAAGCCAGCCTGATGGTCCGCGATGTCAAGCCTTGGAGCGACGAGGAGCCGAACCTATACGATGTGTTTGTCAGCCTTGAAGACACGCGCGGCCGCGATATCCTGTGCGTCCATCAGGCGGTCGGTTTTCGCTTCCTCGGCTGCCGCGACGGTCAATTGCTCGTCAACGGCTGCCCTGTCAGCCTGAAGGGCGTCCGCTGGTCAGGGCTCGATCAGCCCGATCCGGCCCAGGACATCGCCGGGCTGGTCCGCACCTTGCGCACCTACAAGAACAGCCATTTCAACACCATCTGGTTTCAGCACGAACCGCCCGACCCGATCGTCCTCGACTTGTGCGACATTTACGGGTTCTACGTGGCGCTCGACGCACCGCTCACGTCTGCCGCTCCCGGCTGGACCCGCGCACTGCGCAAGGTCCGGCCGGAACTTCCGCTGCGCTGGGCTCAGGACCGTCTGAAGCGGCTGGTCGCGCGCGACAAAAACCACCCCTGTGTCGCGCTCTGGTCCTGCGGGCTGTTCCTTCAGGACAGCCAGTCGGACATGACGCGCCAGCTGGCCGAACAAGTCCGCGCGGCCGATCCGACCCGCTTCTTGCATGGCCTGGATATTCCGGACCTGGGGACACGGCTCGACGGCTGGCTGGAAAGCCGGGACGGTTTGGGTAACCTGGACTGGCTGGGGCTGCCTGACGGCAGCGCCGCCGGCTGGTGTTACCTGGATCACGATGAAAACCCCGATCTGCTGCCGGCCTTGAGCCAGCTGCTCTGCCCCTTTACGATCAGCCCGGTCAACCCGATCGTCGGCACGTTCAGATTGAACAACCATATGGTCTGGTCCCACGCCGGTCAGGTTCGTCTGGCCTGGTCGCTGCTGCGCCAGGGAAGGGCGGTCCTCAGCGGCGAACTGGACAACCTCAACGCCGCTCCCGGCCATACCCAGGAATTGTCTCTCTGGTACGGGGACCAGGATTTTAGCGACGGCGCCGAGTACCTGGTCCGTTTCGATCTGCTGCAAGCCGAAGACCTGCTCTGGCGGCCGGCCGGCCAATTGTTCAAGAGCCAGGAGTTCATGCTGCAAAAATCGGACCAGCCGGTTCCTTCCGTTGCCGGTCATGGCGGACGACTGCGCTTGGAATCGGAGCGTCACCACCTGATCGTGTCGGGACCACGTTTCTGGTTGGTTTTCAACCGCATCAACGCCAGCCTTGAGAGCTGGCGAACCGGCGACCGCGAGTTTTTCGCCGCCCGAACCAGCCAGTCGGGGCAAACCTCAATTCTCCAGCATCCGGTGCCGGCTGGGCTTCGCTGCACCCTGATGCGCCTCCCCGAGCCGACCGACGGACCGGACTGGCCGCAATGGGTTGACGCCGGATACGACCGGATGACCACCGAGGTTATCGCCCTTGAAGATGGGTGTGACGGCCACAGCGCGGTTATCGAGCTGACTGCCCACCTGGGCGCGCCGGGTCACGCGCCCACTTTTGCCCTGACCCAGCGTTACGAGATCGCATCCCAGGGCGGTGTCCGTCTGTTTGCCAGCCTGATGCCTCTGGACGGGCAAATCCTGCCCCCGCCGCTGTTTGGCTTTGCCTTCAACCCGGCCAGGCCGTACCAGAACGTGTCCTGGCACGGCTGCGGCCCCAAGCGCCAGCTGAGCCGGCTCGGTCTCAAGTCAGGCAGCGGTCACCATGATCTGACGCTGGCCCAACTGCTGCAGCCTGGCCGTGAGTCTGGCGTCTTCAAAGACATCCGGCGCCTGAGCCTGCGCGACGACAGCGGGTTCGGGCTGGCCATCAGTTCAGACCATCTCTGCGCCTTTGACGTGTTGCCGGTCGCGTCCTCTGGACCGCTCGCCGCCAGGGACCTGGCGGGCGACCTGGCAAAAGCGGCTGTTCTGGTCTGCCACCAGGGCAGCCTGTCCTGCCGGCCCTTGACCGAACCACTCAAGATGGTGCTGGATCTGACTCCGGTCGTATAGCCGGATGTAACACGCAACCGGCAATTTGGGCATGGGACCATCGCCTGTTTCGATCAATCAAGCGTGACGCTATGAAAGTGTCGACCTCCGGGCACCTTCAGAAGATCCATTAATTAACATCGGAATCAACAGTCCCTACGTGGCCGTTTCGACAGGCTTTTGTTTCCTTCGCTTCATCAGCAGCAAGATGCCGGCCATCAGCAGCATCAACAACAAACCTCCTCCGACATAATATGGCCAGCGAACTGCCCCGGTATGGCTATCGGCGGAAAGATTGACCTCTAATGCTTCTGAACCGATCGTGTTTTTCAGCTTGGCAGTTGTGATTATATATTCAGACATCATGTTGTTCTGATAGGATACGACGCCGCCTGCCGCCACCGTGATATTTTCGGCAATCGCCGTGAACTGCTGGCTGGCCGCATCGTATTTATAAACCTGGACGGTCGTACCGGCCGCCAGATCCGTAACGATGTCAAACCGGGCGAATCCGGGCAGACTGCTGTTATGCGCGAACATGAAGGTAAAGGACGCGGCTTCTCGGCCGGCCGCCTCTTTCATGGCCGTTTCACTGATTGCCTGACTGGAAAACGCAAAGTCGTATCGCTGGCCGGTTGGCGGTGATTCAATCGATCCGCTCATAAACGTCATGGTCGCACCTTGCTGTCCGAATGAAAGGCCTACGTTCGCCGCCGACCGTTCTTTCAGCGCGCTGAAGACGCTGCTTGGCACAAGGGTGCCGATATCGTCGCCCAGCCCGATCTCCAGGATCCCGGACTTCATACCGGCCACTGCGCTCATGACGCTTCCATAATCAAAGACGGACCAGTCAAGAAAGTCATCTGCCAGATTGATATCCAGTCGTGCATCAAGATCCGGCCCAAAGCCCACGCGTTCGTACTCGATAAACAGGCCGCGATTCTTGAAATAGTCCTCAATGGCTTTACGCTCCTCGTCGCTCATGGCCGTCAGATGGTGGTCGTTGCAGGGGCTGTTGTCAAATTCACGAATCTGGTATCTTTCGCCGTCCACCACAAAGTCGATCAGCAAATCGTATTTGACGTATTCGGCTCCCGAGACATAGAGCATATCCTGGGAATAAAGGTCTTTGGGGTCATCGTTGCGCAGGACGTATTCGGGCGTGCCGGCAATTTGAAAATTCCAATTGCCGGCGTTGGGCGCGATGCTCGCAGATATCGTTGAACCCGGCTGCGCGGAACCCGGAACATAACTGAGCTGGGAATACCCGGACTGTGTATCTTGGTCGGACTGAAATCTTAAAGACAGGTTAATGACATCTAGCGTGAAGTACTGCTGATATTGAGGGGGATATGCATTGTCCGCGTTGATGTAAAAATAATATTTGCCCGGCGGCACCCAACGCGCAACAGTCAGAAGTCCCGTTTTTTCGTCTATGGTTACCCCATCTGGAATCGGCCAGTCCGGCAGCTCGGACAAAGAATATGAAATCGGTGGCGTACCGGTCGCGGTTACTTGGAATTCTCCATCCGAAATCCGCGAAACGGTAACCGTAGGATTGTATATACTCGTAATTTTCGGCGGTTCAGGAGCAAGTGTCGGCGCTGGTGTCGCTGTCGGTTTCGGGGTGGCCGTTGGCACTGGTGTCGAAGTCGGCGTCGGCGTAAGTGTCGGCGCTGGTGTCGATGTCGGTTTCGGGGTGGCCGTCGGCACTGGTGTCGCTGTCGGTTTTGGGGTGGCTGTCGGCGCTGGTGTCGCTGTCGGTGCCGGCGTGAGCGTCGGGCTAGGTGTCGGCGTCGCCTCGGGTGCTTCCAGGACGGTCAGCGTAAAGGCTTGATATACCGGTGGATACGGATCCTCCGAATAGACCTGCTTGACCCCAGGCAGCAGACTGCCCGGATCGGTGATGAGCGAATTTCCCTTGCCGGCCGCAGCTTCGATCGTGAATGGATACACCCCGGGCAAAAGATACGGAGCGATCGTCATCGGACCTTCTTCGGCCAGCGTCACGCCCGGAATGGCCGGCAAAGCACTGAATCGGATCGGTTCGTCTCCGGTTGCCGTGACCAGGAATGAGCCGCCTTCCGTTGTGCATTCATAGTGATCGGCACTGGTGATGACCGTGGGATTGCTGTGCGCCGGCCACACCCATTCCTTGACCAGCATCAGGTCGACGTAAGAGGTTCCATTCGTCTGGTCATTGATCAGCCCGACGCTGGAACTGCTCTCGATCGCGATAGAAGAGGAGGATTGAAACACGAGATCATGGGTCGCGTTGTTAACGGTT
>JAAZFW010000169.1 GCA_012511525.1 Clostridiaceae bacterium | reverse complement strand
TTGTGCACCGCCAATTGCGTCACAAATGGCCGTCACCGGTGGACAGCCTGGATGGCGGCGCCGCACGGCAAAAATCAGGCGGGCTTTCCATCAGGCCTTAGCCAATAGACCGCCTCAACCGTTTGGCCGGCGGACAGTTTCAGGTGTATCGCCTGATCCGACCCGGCCGTGCGTCCGTCGACGGCAACAGACAAGACCTGCCGGCACATGGAGAGGCGAATGGCCTGATCTCTCAGTGATTGCAGCGAAACGGTCACAAGCCCGCGGTTAAAGTCCCAGCTTAATTCGGTCAGCACGGCAAAGGTATACAGGCAGACGCCTGCCAGGCGGCCGGACCGGAAAAAACCCGGCAGCACCGGCAGCAGGTCGACAACACCGGGGCGCGACTGGACCAGCATCTCCGCCAGAGCCGCGGGCATGCCGCCAAGCACATCGGCAAAGACCGCCTTGTACGGAAAATGATTGGTCGTGAGCGACGCGTTGACGAAACCGTGCTCGAGAAGCTGCTTGTGATAGAACCAGACGCCATCGGCGTCGCGGAGTCGGATTGCCGTAAAAAGGCGGTGCATCAGGCCGTGGGCCGAATCGTTTTCCTGGCCCCGCTTGCGGTTGGAGATCAGGATGGCCCGGGACAACTCGGGCGCATCAGCCCAATTGGCGGCAAATCCGGGCCAGGCCGCATAATGGTGCGACACATGGCGGTGGTCGAGGTCGTCCTCGATGCTGTCCCAGGCCCACTCGCGCAATGCCCCCTCTTCGTCCAGCAGCAGCGGGGGCAGATGGTCCAGGATATTCTGCCAGCGGTCAAGGCCAGGTTCCTTGAGACCCAGGATATGGCAGGCCTGGATCAGGTTGGTCAGCACTTCCCGGCAAACCATGATGTCCATCACCGCGTTGATTGTGATCGGATACCCACGCTGCTGGCCGTTTTCCGGCGAAAAACACGGATAGAACAGCAAATGGCCTGCCTCATCGGACTCGCTCAGGTAGTCTTCGTAGAACAAGGCTATTTCTCTAAGGCCTGGAACGATATGCTCGCGCAGGAAGATTTCATCACCGCTGACCAGGTAGTGCCCCCAGAATTCGTTGAAGACCCAGCCGGCACAGGATATCCAGTAAAGGTGCGGCCAGGGGCCGGAGAAATGGAACAGGTGGCCGCCCGCCGCGTCGGGGTGGATGCTGGCCAGGATGCCGCGGCAGCCGAAGATGGCCCTGGCGTTATCGCGAAAATCGGCAAACTTGCTTTCGAAGAAACGGAAAAAGACCTGCATCGGTTCAGGCAGGTTGGTCAGGTTGCCTGAACAGACCTGCAAATTGACGTTGATGTTGTACTGCCCCTGGGCGGGCGGCAGCTCTCCGGTGTCGTTGATCAGGAAAAAGCGGCCCATGTGAAAAAGCTTTTCCAGCAGCGCCGGCTCGAGCGTCGCGGCCGTCCGTTGCCGTTCCAGCAATTCCTCCACGCTGAGCAGAACCGACGTCTCGTCAGCCAGTTCCAGGCTGCAGCGCCGCATCATGGGCTCGTGGCCAGCCGCGTGCCGTTCCAGCAGCGCCGCATAGTCGGTAGGCAGATCCAACAGCTGGCCGGGCAATACGTCATCCGGACCGCCCGGCCGGACAGACGGCAGGATTCGAGTCAACAACAGGATCTGATGCGCCCCGTTCAGGCACAGTCTCCCGTCTTTGAACGCGACGGTGCCGCCGTCGCTGACGACACGTGTCGCCACCTGGTAGCCCCGACCTCCCTGACCTGGATAATGAGCGGTGAACACGAGCAGCCCGGATTCAGCGAATGACAACTCCGTGCGAACATCACGCGGGACCTGCAGGTAGTCCCAGCCATGGCTGCCGGGGATGGTTTCCAGGCAAACCCTAAGCTGCAGGTCCGCGGTCTGGCCAGGCGGAACCACGAGGGCGGTGCAGGCAACCTGGTCCGGTTTCGAGACGAAGCTTCGCCGCTGCCAGGATCCTTTCTGGTCAGTCCAGCGAATGACGGTCTCGCCGCGCGCGAGATCGACACAACGCAAGTAGTCCTGCACGAAGCCTGAATCCGGCAGGTCGAGATTGGCCAGGCAGGCGATGTGGGGCTGCCGGTTGGGGATCGACCAGCGGGTCTTTCCATCCGGAGCCGTTCGCATCATGCGATCGTAGTCGCGGTCACACGTCACCTCGTCGATGACATAAGCCGGGACTTCCTGAAAACGACCGTCCAGCAGCATCTTTCGGACAGCAGGCAGGATCGGGGCGATTCGCGGCGGATGCGCTACCGGCGCCTGCCGCGTCTCGAACAAGCTCTCGTGGCTGAAGATCAAACGCTCCCTTCTCGGATCGCCATCCAGCAGCATGCGCAATGACCCGTTGGCCAGGACGAGCGCATCCCGGTGGTGACGGGCCGGCCGTGTGCTGCAAAAGCCGATGCGGGGAAACAGCCCGGCCCGCTTCTCCAACGGCATGGGCATAACGGTCTGATCGGGTCGAATCAGTGTGAACGACTGCTTTGTCATAGAAGACCTCTCCGGCATAAGGGCCTGTTTTGCCTTCCATTATCGCCGATACGGCAGGTTTTTGACAGACGGGTTCCCTGCGTGGCAATGTCCGTGCCGGCAGTGACTTTTCAACCGGCCAGCCATGTGTTACTTTGACCATAACCGTTGAACCAGGAGTGATTATGGCCGATTCGACACACACGATGCATAACGGGGCTTTGACATGGTGGTATCGCCAGCCCGCCAGCCGCTACTGGGACGGGCTGCCGCTCGGCACCGGCCGCCTGGCCGGCATGATCCACGGGCCGCCGTCAGACGAACAGGTCACCATCAACGATGAGACGCTCTGGTCCGGTGGGCCTTACAACCCTGTTGTCCGGGACGGGCGCGATACGGTCGCCAGGCTGCGCGGCCTGGTGTTGTCCGGGCAATACCACGCGGCCGATGACGAAGCCATGAAGCTGGTCGGCCGACCCGCCGCCGTTCAGCAGTACCAGGCGATGTGCGCCCTGCACCTGGTGTGCGGCCACAAACCAGACGACGGCTCATACCGGCGCGAACTGGACATGCGCCGCGGCCTGGTGCGCACGACGTACCGGATCGGCCCGGTCAGCTTCTTGCGGGAGGCCTTCGCCAGTTACACCGACCAGGTCATCGTGATTCGGCTCCAGGCGGATCTGCCGGGCCGGTTGAGCTTGAAGCTGGTCATGAAGACATTGCAGCCGGTAACGCTTTGTGAAAGTGAAGCACCTGACGGCCATAGCGGGCAGATCCGCCTGAGCGGCCGCGCGACCGCCGTCAGCCGGACCGGGCAGCGCAGTTATGAGGAAGTCATCCCGGCTGCGGTCACCTGGTCAGCCCTCCTGTCCGCGTCCTGCCGGGGCGGATCCGTTCAGGCGATGCGGGAAGCGGACGGCACGGCCTGTCTGCAGGTGATGGCGGCAGATGACGTGGTGCTGGTCCTGGGCGGGGCAACCAACGTCGTGTCCTGGCAGGATGTCTCGGCCAATGCCGAACAGCGCTGCCGGGATTGGGTCTTTAAGGCATGCGCACGGACATACGACGCGTTGAAACAGCGTCATCTCGATGACTATATACCGCTCTTTTCGCGCTTTTCATTGCGTCTGGACCAGCCTGAACCGCCTGTTCTGGACACGGCGGAACGGTTGGTCCGGCTGCGCCAGGGCCAGACGGATCTCCATTTACTGGTTCAGTATGTCCAGTATGCCCGTTACCTGCTGCTGGCCGCGGCCAGGCCCGGCACACTGGCTTACAACAACCACAACATCTGGCTGGACAATCTGGAAGGCAAGTGGCGCGGCAGGTGGACGCTGAACATCAATCTGCAGGCCTGTTACTGGCCGGTAGACCTGACCGGTCTGCCCGAATGCATGGATTCCCTGCTTGGTTTCGTCCGGTAGCTGGCGGTTTCCGGGCAGCGGACCGCCCGCACGGCCTATGGCCTGGACGGCTGGTGCGCCATCTTCCCGACCGCGGGCGCCTGGCTGTGCCACCAGTTGTTCGACCATTACCTGTTTACACAGGACAAGGCGTTCCTGAAAATCCTCTACCCGCTCATGCGCGGCGCGGCACGGTTCTGCCAGGGGCTGCTCATCGAGATTCCGGGCACCGGCTATCTCGCGCCCTGTCCGTCAACATCGCCGGAAAACCGGTTTGTCAGTCCGCAAGACGGTCGGCCGGCCGCAGTCAGCGCAGGATCGTCGATCGATGTCCAGATCATCCGCAGCTTGTTCCGGGACTGTCTTAAGGCCCAGATGGCCCTCGATTGCGACGCGGCCTTCGGCAACGAGCTGCTTGGTCTTATCGATCGCCTGCCGCCGCACCAAATTGACCGCAACGGCCAGCTGCAGGAATGGCTGACCGATTTTACCGAATGTCCGGACGAGGTGACACATCGTCATCTTTCCCACTTGTATGCCCTCTACCCTGACGACGACCTGACATGTGATTCGCCACCC